>JAPHTU010000008.1 GCA_026196145.1 Gammaproteobacteria bacterium | reverse complement strand
TGATCACGATCATGAACAGTACACCCAGCGTCATATGCCAACCTTCACCTACAAATGGACTGACTACGGTTACCATGATTTTTTCCAGCGTCTCTGGCAGAAAGTTAAAGGTCGCATGGAGGACCGAATCATTAATCGCCGAGAAGATGTTTTCAAAATATTTGATAACAACAGCACCGATTAGCGGGCCGATCAGGGTTCCTATACCGCCAAGAATCGTCATCAATACCACTTCACCGGAGGCCGTCCACTGCATACGCTCGGCACCTGCCAGAGGATCAACAATGACCATCAGTGCGCCTGCAAGGCCAGCGTACATACCGGAGATAACAAAGGCAGCCAGCAGGTAAGGGCGCGGGTTATAACCGGTGTATTCCATGCGTGTCTGGTTGGATTTAATGGCCACCAGCTTCATACCGAAAGGAGAGCGGGCAACGCGCATGGCAAGGTAAAATCCCAGGATGAGCATGATCGCGCAGAAATAAAAGCCGCTATAGCCGGACATTTGAATGCCAAAGAAATTACCGATCGGTGATCCTTCAATCTGAACGCCAAAGGCATTATCCAGTATGCGCGGGTCATCACGCAAAACACGCAGGCCGGTCTCGCCGTTGGTGATCGGAGTCAGAACCGAGTAGGCCAGGTTATAGCCCATCTGCGCAAATGCCAGTGTAAGAATGGCAAAGTAGATGCCGGTTCTTCGCAAGCTGACATAGCCGATGGCTGCAGCAAATAGTCCGGATAGCAGCATGGCAAATATAACTGCGGGTACCGGGTTCATGCTGAGTAATTTGAATGACCAGGCCGCAGTATAGGAGCCGACCCCCAGAAAGACTGCATGGCCAAATGACAGATAACCGGTCAGGCCAAACAGGATGTTAAAGCCAATGGCAAACAGGCCGAAGATGGCAAATTTCTGTAACAGGTCGGGATATCCCGCACCGATAAGTTTACCCCATAGCGGTGCGGTCAATACGATGGCGGTAAAAACTATCATGGTGATATGGTCTTTACGGCTAGATGAGGGATTAATGGTATCCATGCATACTCTCCTTTAATCCTTACCCATTAAGCCGCGAGGCCTGACAAGTAAAATAACAACGGCGACCAGGTAAATAATAATCTGGTCGATTCCCGGGATGATTGATTTGACTTCGTTCATTGAGGCAAAAGACTGCAGGATGCCCAGCAGGAACCCGGCCGCTACGGCTCCGCCCAGTGAGCCCATACCGCCGACGACCACTACAACAAATGACAGCACAAGAAAGTCCATCCCCATATGGTAATCCGGGGGCAGGATAGGCGTATACATCGTGCCCGCAAGACCGGCCACTACAGCAGCGATGCCAAAGACAATGGTAAATGCTCGTTCCACATTGATACCAAGCAGGCCGACGGTTTCCCGGTCATGCATGCCGGCCCGCACGACCATACCGAAGGTGGTGTATTTCAGGAAGGCGAAAACAGCACCAATTATTGTGACTGAAAAGAACAGGTAGATAAGTCGCCACCAGGGATAAACCAGGCTCTCTCCAAGCCCAATGGCGGCACCGATACTGGCACTGCCGGCAACGATTTCCGGTGCGGGGGTGGGGATCGGGTTGGCGCCATAATTGGCCTTGATGATCTCCTGGATGATGATTGCCAGGCCAAAAGTTACCAGGATCTGGTCGGCATCGTCTCGTTTGTAAAAATGTTGTATCAGGCCGCGTTCCATGATCAGACCAATCAATAACATGACCGGTATGGCGACCAGTATGGAAATGGGTACGGCATAATCAATAATCATGGTACCGGTATCGCCCCACCAGATTTCCAGGTAGGGGGTCTCTTTATAGGCGTCAAAGAAGGTAATGCTTTCATCTTTTACCTTCTTGGAGATTGTCAGTATCTTCTGTACCGTGACCGATACGAAGGCGCCGAGCATGAACAGGGCACCATGTGCAAAGTTAACGACACCAAGTGTGCCGAATACCAGCGTCAGGCCTAGGGCGATCAGTGCATAGGCACCGCCTTTATCCAGGCCATTGAGAATCTGTATAAGTATGGAATCCATAGTCTTTACGCTTTTTCTTTCGTTAGGGATTGACAATACCGGCCGCCTCGCGGCGGCCGATAGTCACACACTTACTATGCCTTACAGGAACCCAGCTCGCCGCCCAGCATTGAGGCAGGGTACTCAACCTGTTTACGAGGTACTTGCTGTACAACCTCGAGCAGGTCGAACTGAGAAGACGGATTCTGGTTACCACGTACAACCAGTACGTCTTTAAAGCACTGATGGTCATCAGCACGATATTCAGTCGGGCCGTTGCCCGCACCATCGAACTTGTGACCTTCAAGGGCTTCAATTACACCACATGGGTTGAACGTGCCCGCACGTTGGCATGCATCTGCATACAGCAGTGTCTGGACGTAGCAGGTGTGAGCAGCCTGTGATGGCGGGAAGCCATACTCGGCACCGAAAGACTTAACGAATGCCTGAGAACCTGCATCCTTCAGTGACCAGTTCCAGTTGGTAGAACCAAAGATACCCTTGATGTTCTCACCGGCACCCTGTGCCATCAGACGAGAGAACAGTGGTACCACGATCTGGAAGTCTTTACCGTTAACCTGCTTGTCACGCAGACCAAACTGTACGGCCTGGGTCAGTGAGTTAACCATATCCTTACCGTAGTGGTTCAGTACCAGAACGTCAGCACCAGAGTTCAATACCGGAGTGATGTACTGTGAGAAGTCACCGGCACCCAGTGGGGTACGAACAGCTGCCTTGGTTTTCCAGCCCAGCTTTTCAGTGTACTTCTTGATTGAACCTTCCTGTGACCAGCCCCAGGTGTAATCAGCGGTCAGGTGGTAGGCAGTACGGTCTTTACCGAACTCTTTTTCCAGCACCGGACCCAGTGAAGCACCTGACATCTCGGTGTTGAAGAAGTGACGGAAACCATACTTACGCTTGTCCTTACCCGTGGTGTCATTTGAGTGGGTCAGACCCGCCATGAAGATAACACCGGCTTCCTGACACAGGGACTGTACTGCAATCGCCACGCCGGAAGAGGAACCACCGGTAATCATCAGTGCGCCATCCTTTTCAATCATACGCTTGGCTGAAGAACGCGCGGCGTCTGATTTGGTCTGGGTATCACCTGTCACATAGGCGACCTTCTTGCCGTTGACACCGTTACCTTTCAGGGAAAGCGGCTTCATGGTGTTCATCATTCCGCCGTCACCTTCGCCATTGATATGCTTAACTGCCAGTTTATAAGCACGTAACTCGTCGGCGCCTTCATCTGCATATGCGCCTGTCTGTGGTACGTTGAAACCTAAAGTGACAGTCTTGCCTTTCGGTGCGTTGACGTAAGCGTGCGCATTACTAACAAAAACCATGGGCGCGCTTGCTGCCACTGCACCGGCAACTGAAGCCTTCAGGAATCCACGACGAGACAATGTGCTGAATTTTTTGATATCGTCAGTCATTACCTTGTTCTCTCCTTAAATATTTAAGTTATTGCCGGGCAGAGAAAAGTAATCAACGCTCCCCGGCTTATAACCAAGGTGCCCAGAAAACAGACACTTTGGCGTCAGCGAACTATGGCAATTTTAAAATAGGTTAACAATTAGACTTTGGTCGAATATGACGCTCAGGCTGATACAATAGATAATAGTTAACAAGTAAAACTCTAATATTAGTCACAACTTATTAACGCTTCTGTCTACCTTCATTACATAAGGTTATTTATGGCTGTACAGGTTCTGGTTGCCGATGATCATCCCTTGTTTAGGGAAGCTATTGTTCATTTGTTGACAAGGACGATACCTGAGGTCGTCATCCATGAAGCCAGTAGTCTCGCACAGTCCAGGGATATCCTTTCTGACCACCGTGGTGTCAGTTTGTTGCTGCTGGATCTTAAATTGAGTGACACCAGTGGTATCGATGGCCTCTTGTACCTGAAAAAGACCTATCCTTCAGTGCCGGTTATCGTGATATCAGCCTATGATAACCAGGCGGTGATTCAGGATGCGCTACGCTATGGTGCCAGTGGCTTTATCCCCAAGCATCTGGGTATGGATGAAATTGCGGAGGCCATAAATATAGTGTTGGAGGGTGATGTCTGGTTTCCCGGTTCTGATGATATTCAGGAGAATAGGGAACACGAGCCGGCAGACCAGCCGGACTTTTCTGAACTTACAGCGACACAAATAAAGGTTTTGTCGCTATTGCGCGACGGCAAGCCGAGCAAGGAGATGGCTACTATCCTTTCAGTGACAGAGGCGACAGTTAAGGCGCACTTAACAGAAATATACCGCAAGCTGAATGTGCGCAACCGCACGCAGGCAGTGGTATTGGCGAAGGGGTTGGAACTGCCCGATGCCTGAATTCCTGCACTCCCTCAAGAGTGATTCGGCAACCGGCTAGGGGCCAGCTTCAGCGGCCAGATTGCGATCTATAAATGCCGCCTGCAGTGTGGCACGCAGCTTGGCCGGTTCTACGGGCTTTGCCAGGTACTTGAAACCCAGGCATACGGTATTCTCTTCGACCTGACGGTCCTGCTCGGCTGTCACAATAACGCCAAGAAAATTATCGTGTCTCTGCCGATAGCGCTTCAATAGATCAAGACCTTTATGATTGTCATTTAGCTGATAATCCATCAACACAACATCGAAATCCTGTCCACTGGCCGTGATCTCATCAAATTTATTGGCATCCTGCAGGCAGGTCACATGACTACCCCATCTCTCCAGTACAGCCTTGGTGGCATTCAGGATTTCAGTGTCATCATCGACGCACAGTATTTGAATACCTTCCAGCCAGCGCTTGTGAAAGGTTTGGAAATCATAGGTATCGGCCTTGACAGCCGCTGCCTTACAGCGGGGTACGATGATGCTGAAACAACTACCCCGTCCCGGGGCGGACTTCATATTGATTTCATGGTTCAATAAATA
>JAPHTU010000107.1 GCA_026196145.1 Gammaproteobacteria bacterium | reverse complement strand
GTGGTGGAAAAGAGGCGGTGATAACCGTCAGTGGCTATGTAGGGGTGACGATTACGATACTGATCGCACTGGGTATAGCCGGTATCAGCTATACCAATATTGCGATCGTCGCCGGTGCATTATCTGTTGGCATCGGCTTTGGTCTTCAAAACGTCGTCAATAATTTTGTTTCCGGTCTTATCCTGTTATTTGAACGCCCGGTCCGTACAGGTGACTGGATAGTTGTTGGCGATACCCAGGGTTTTGTTCGAAAAATCAGCATTCGCTCGACACAAATCGAGACGTTTGACCGGCTGGATATCATTGTTCCGAATTCAGAGTTGATATCGAATAAAGTCTCGAACTGGATGCTCAGGGATCCGTGGGGGCGTATAACTGTTGCAGTTGGCGTTGCTTATGGATCTGATATAGATAAGGTCATCGATATTCTGTTAAGCGTTGCCAATGCCCATGAGGGAGTATTGGTTGATCAGGCCGGACTGCCTCCACCCAAGGCACTTTTCATGCGTTTTGGTGACAGTGCCCTGGAGTTCGAGTTACGCTGCTTCATTCGTCAAATCGACAAAATGTTCGATGTGAAGAGTGACCTCAATATAGCAATTGATCGTGCCTTCCGAAAAGCCGGTATTACGATTCCGTTCCCGCAGCGAGATGTTCACGTGAAAGATCTGCCGCAAAAAGAGTAGCAGCATGGGTTTATTTGTATGTCATTAACAATTACCCAGCAGTGTATTCAGCAGCAACGTAGCCAGTTGGAAGCTGTGCTGTCCACACCCCTAAGGCGGCTATCAGGACAGTGTGCAGATGTGTGGGATATGGGGAGAACTGCCCTCAATAATATGTTGCAGGAAGGCATGAAATCCATGCCATATGCCCGTTCCTGTTATGTGATGGATACTGGCGGGCAACAAATATCCGATACGATTGAAAGAGACGGGCAGATTATTGACCTGGCAGGGAAAGACCGTTCTGATCGTCCCTACCTTAACAAGGTGCCTGCAGTCGATTTCCTGTTATCGGAATCCTATATCAGTGACTACACAAGAAAACCCAGTATCACTGCCGTGCAGATAGTTCGTGTCGATGACAGGGCGGCAGGTTTTGTCGCCGCTTTGTTCGATCTCAGGGATCTTCCGCTCACTGCATCTCTCTATGAAGAACCTACTTGTTGGCGGCAGTTGAAAGGAGACCCTTCCATACGAGGGACACTTTTCTATCAGCAGAGAACGGAAAGCATCCTGGATCAACATATACAGAACGTTATGGCAATAGTGAACGAGCTTGTTGCAGAACGTGGTATTTTTCATGTGGATTTACATTTTTCCAGCAACAGGGCAATGATCTGGCCAGCCAACGCGCCGTGTAATTATCATATATTAACGGTAGATGATCTGATGGATACTGATGTATGCCTGGCATATGAAATCACACCGTATCCTGATAGTGCCGTGATACCAAAAACGAAGATTGAAAGTATATTAAAGGCACTCATTGATTTACGGTTTGCAGATGAAACAATCTATCTGCGTATAGGATCCATCAATATTTATAACGGTCTTGTCGGGCTGACTTTTTCCTGTGATGGCTCACACTATATGCACTATGAGGAATTTCTGGGTAAAAGCCTGGCTTTCTGGATTGGTGAGGCCCAGGCAGGTACATCAACAATTCCTTGAGTTCCACATTTTACCTCTAGCTATATTTCCAGGTTCTCCTGCTACTGGTGCAAGATTGCGGTTACGCCAGTAACTGCGGCATGAATAAGGATGCAAGACTTAACACAAGAAAAAAGCCTGCCATGTCAGTAACCGTCGTTAACAATGGGCCTGATGCTACAGCCGGGTCGACTCCAAAATGCTTGAGCATGAGTGGTACTGTGCCGCCTATAGATACGGCAATGAGGGTGTTAATGGATAGCGCTAATCCTATGACGAGCCCCAGGTAGGCATTGTCTTTCCATATCCACGCAACGATACCGATAAGAATACCAAGCACAATACCATTAATAACGCCAACGCCGAGTTCCTTTTTTAAAACATGGAAAAGATCGATCGGGCGGGTAAGGCCTAGCGACAATTCGCGCATGCTGACACCGACGGCCTGATTTCCCGAGCAGCCACTCATGTCGGACACCATTGGAAGAAATACAGCGATAGCAATTACTGCAGCTAAAGTTTCCTCATAGGCGGAGATCACGCT
>JAPHTU010000263.1 GCA_026196145.1 Gammaproteobacteria bacterium | reverse complement strand
GCTGGCCGAGATGCAATCAGCCGCCATGCTGGGCAAGGCCGTTGCCAATGATGCCGCAGCGCTCTCCGCAGAGACTGCACTGCAGATGGCAACTATTAATGGGGCGAAGGCACTGGGCATTGACGACATCACCGGTTCACTGGAAGTCGGCAAGGCCGCTGACATCACGGCGATTGACCTGAGCCAACTGGAAACCCGCCCCCTGTATCACCCGGTATCGCAGATTGTTTATGCTGCCGATCGCCAGCAGGTGACACATGTCTGGTGCAACGGCAAGGCCCTGCTGAAAGACCGGCAACTACAAACACTGGATATCGACAAGCTCATGCAAAATGCCGAAGGCTGGCAGAATAAACTAAAGCAGCACCATGAATAACCAACCAGCATATACACGTGGATTTCGGCTATCACGCATCAGAATGGCAGCTTTTCATCTCGTTATTCCTGTGTGCCTTAAACGGGAATCCATAGCGAAATCACGATAGACTGCCAATCATGAATACACAGCAAAACACAAACAACGTCGATGCCGCCGAGGTCAATAAATTTGACAGCATGGCAGCACGCTGGTGGGACGCCGATGGCGAGTTCCGACCACTGCATGATTTAAACCCGGTTCGTCTGCGCTTTATCCAGCAATATGCCGACATCATTGGCAAACAGGTGCTGGATGTCGGTTGTGGTGGTGGCATCCTCAGCGAATCCATGGCGCGGGCCGGTGCAAAGGTAACCGGCATCGATGCGGCGCAGAGGGCACTCACGGTTGCCAGACTCCATGCCATGGAAGCCGGCATTGAGGTTGATTACCAGAACAGCATGGCCGAGGACCATGCACTGGAACATGCCGGCGAATATGACGTCGTTACCTGCCTGGAATTACTGGAACATGTGCCCGACCCGTCCAGCCTGATAAATGCCTGTGCACAACTGGTCAAACCCGGTGGTCGTATTTTCGTTTCGACAATCAATCGTAATCCCAAGGCCTATGCACTGGCGGTGTTCGGTGCGGAATACATCATGCGGCTGTTACCCAAAGGCACCCATGACTACGACAAATTTATCAAGCCGTCAGAGCTGGCACGCTGGGCACGCGATGCGGGACTGCAACTGATCAAGGAAGCCGGCATGCATTACAACCCGCTACTGCGCAGTGCCAGACTGATACCCTCGGTCGATGTGAATTACCTGATGTGTTTTGAAAATCCGCTGGATCATTAGCCCGCATATCCCATCAGACGGCGTACAGCTAAGTAACTGACTCATTCAAAGAAAGTTCAATGGATATTCCGAAAAACATGGTATTTCCGAACCCGCCTATTTCGGTTCTGGCTTGCTCTGGCACGTCTGGACTTGTACTTCAGCAAAAAGGTAGCTACGGCTACCTTTTCGCCTCCAGTACGGCGTCCAGCCGCACCAGCCCGGCGCCATCTCCCGAAATCCTGATGAGATATGCGGGCTAGTCATATGCTGCAGGCCGTTCTCTTCGATCTCGATGGCACGCTCATCGACACCGCCAAAGACATGGCGCGCGCACTCAACCAGTTACTGGAAGAAGAGGGTCAGCCGCACCTGGATTATGAGCTGATCCGCAGCGAGGTTTCAGCTGGCGCCCGTGCCCTGGTTATCCTGGCCTTTGATGAACCTGAAGCCAGTGAGCGTTTTGAGCGACTACGCCAGCGCTTTCTCGATATTTATATTGAGAACATCCATGTTGAGACCACCCTCTTCCCAGGCATGGAGAATATTCTCGACACACTGGAAGGCAGCAACATCCCATGGGGCATTGTCACCAACAAGCCATCCTGGCTGACCCTGCCACTACTCGAATCCATGCAATTAAAGGATCGCGCGACCACCATTATCTGTGCCGATACTGCCGGTGTCTCAAAACCCGATGCCAAACCCATGCTCGACGCCTGCAAGGAGGCCAGTGTTGAACCGTCGGACACCATGTATGTGGGAGACGACGAACGCGACGTCGTCGCTGCACACAATGCCGGCATGCCCTGCATTGCCCTGCGTTGTGGTTACATTCGTCAGGGCCATAATCCGGATGACTGGGGTGCCGAACTTGTGATGGATACCATCGCAGAACTCCAGGAATGGCTTGAGCAACAACTGGAAACCATCGCCGCATGAACAGCTTTGTCATACCAACCGAATACGCCATTGCAGGCATGACCCTGCTGCCGTTACTGGTTGGTGTGCTGGTATGGATTATCAAGGACAAGCAACTGCAGGCACTGGGCCAGCAGTTACTCAGGGAGCAAGGCCAGCATGAAGCAGACCAGCGCGTCACGCAGGAAAAGGTTAATGCACTCAAAGCGGCCATTGAAAATGAAAAGCGGGTCGCCGAAGAACATATCAAGGGACTGCAAATGGCCGAAGCCGCCATGACCGAGCACTTCAAGGCGCTGTCGGGGGATGTACTGAGAAACAGCAGTGAAGAGTTTCGCAAACAGGCCACTGCCTCGTTCAAACAACAGCAGGAAAATGCCGACCAGTTACTCAAGCAACGCGAACAATCCATCTCGTCCCTGATCAAGCCTATCTCGGAGGCACTGAAGAAAACAGAGGAACAGATTCAGAACATCGAGAAATCCCGTCACGAGGCCTTCGGTTCCCTGTCGTCACAGATCAAGCTGATTCATGAATCTAACCAGCAGTTACAGTCGGAAACCCGTAACCTGGTAACTGCCCTGCGCCGCCCCGAGGTACGTGGCCAGTGGGGCGAACTCACCCTGAAGCGACTCGCCGAGCTGGCAGGCATGGTGGAATACTGTGACTTTGTAGAACAGGAACAGGTAGTTGAAGACGGCAAGGCATCACGCCCGGATATGATTGTCCGTATGCCCGACAAACGTGAACTCATCGTTGATGCCAAGACACCACTGGATGCCTACCTGTCCGCCATTGAGGCAGAGGATGCCGGCCATCGTGAACAATTTCTTGCTCAACATGCCCGAAATGTTCGCAAGCGGGTCGATGAACTGTCGAAAAAGGCCTACTGGTCGCAATTCAAACACTCACCCGACTATGTCGTGTTATTTATCCCCGGTGAGCAGTTCCTCACCGCTGCACTGGAGCAGGATGGGAAGCTACTCGAAGATGCACTACAAAATCGGGTGGTACTGGCAACACCTACAACTATCATCGCCCTGTTACGGGCAGTAGCCTTTGGCTGGCGACAGATTGCAGTGGCCGAAAACGCAGAAAAGATCCAGGAACTCGGTGAGCAACTCTATAAACGGGTAACAACATTTGTTGAGCACCTCACCAAGGTTGGCAAAAACCTGAATAATAGCGTCAATGCCTATAATCAGGCGATTGGTTCACTGGAGCGTCAGGTACTGCCCGGCGCGCGCAAGTTTGAAGAGCTTGGCATTCAATCAAAGAAGCAACTCAGCGAACCACAGACACTGGAAGAGACACCGCGTTCTGCAGATCATTTAATCGCCCCAGATGAACAGTGATTTGCAAACGGCATATGATGAATGCCTGAGGGTTGCGCGTTCCCACTATGAAAACTTTCCGGTTGCTTCCTGGCTGGTACCCAAACACCTGCGTATTCAGGTCGCCACCATCTATAACTTTGCACGCCGTGCCGATGATCTGGCTGATGAGGGTGACGCCAAACCTGAGGAACGAATTGCGGCACTGGAACAAATGGGTGAGTCACTGGATGACTGCCTGAATGAAAAACCGGTGGATGATTACCTGTTTATTGCGCTGGCCAACACCATTCGGCAGCACCAGCTTGATCCCGCGCTATTCCACGACCTGTTAAGCGCCTTCAAGCAGGACGTCAGCAAAACACGCTACAAGAATTTTAATGAAGTCATGGACTACTGTCGGCGCTCGGCCAACCCGGTCGGTCGTCTCATGTTACAACTGTTTGACGAAGCCACAGAACAGAACAACATTGACTCGGACAAGATTTGCAGCGCACTGCAGTTAATCAATTTTATGCAGGACATACAGCAGGACCTGATAGAAAACTGTCGCGTGTATTTCCCACAGGTAGAAATGAAAGCCGCGGGCGTCAGCATTGAAGACCTCAAGAACCAGAGCACCGAACCCCATGTCGTCGAGTTCGTGCGGCAGCAAACCAAACGCGCACGCGCCATGATGCTTGATGGTGCCGGCCTGGGAAAACGCCTGAAGGGCCGTTTCGGCATGGAGATAAGGGCCATCATCAGCGGTGGACTGCATATATGCGATGCGTTGCTGGCGCAGGGTGACAATATCTATTCCCGTCCGCGCCTGACACTACGGGCGAAACTCGGCATGTTAATCGATAGCCTGTTCTAACCACGATAACACTAACCAGTAAACTGTGATCAAATTACAGCGCCGTCGCAACCTTGTTGCATCAGCACCGTAAAATAACGCGCATTGACCCGGCCATTCAACCATAGGTATCTGTCATGCAGAGCAATGAAGCAAAGAGCAAAAATGCATTTTACTTCCTGGTCCTTGTTTTACTGGCCGGTCCGTTTTATCTGAATGATTTTGCAAGCATCTATATCAAGGACTGGCGCTGGTGGTTGTTTGTAGACTATGTCGCTGTCAAACTTTTCCCCCTGGGATTGGCGTTTTGGCTGCTGTATAGCAAGAAGATGACAGCGTCGGACTTCGGCCTGAGAACACAATCAATACCGTCGGCCATGATCGCATTCTTTACTGTGCTGCTTATCGGTACCGTAATAGATCAAAATGCCTATCAGTTAATCGCCGGGCTACCCGGCTATCCCCCGCTTGGTGGAATGCCGGCAATTACGAATGTCGCATGGGACTGGATAGACCTGACGTTCGGGCTATTAATGGTAGGGATATGCGAAGAACTCGTTTTCCGCGGATTCCTTTACACATTCATCAGCCGGTACACACAGAACCTGTACATTATCGTCTTTATATCGTCGCTTGCATTTGGCCTCATTCACTGGGGCCTTGGATTTCACAGTGTGCTTATCACAACAGTTATCGGTGCAGTTTTCATGATTGCATACATTCGAACGCGATCCCTGCCAGCACTTATGCTGGCCCATTTTGCAATCAACTTCATCGATTTTGCAGGCATTATTCCCAAGTCAATTTTTATATTTATGTAACAAACAAAACGTATATTCCCAGCCTGACGATGCGCACAAAGCTCGGCATGCTCCTGGATAGCAGGAATAACCCTTAATCATACTGACCTGGAAAATCAGCCAGGTATTATTCGGGCTTTTGTCGTTAATATACCGATGGGGTATGATTAATACGTTGAGTTTGATCCTGGTAACTTCGAATTCAGCCGGTCAGAATAATAGACGACTTAATACCTGCGGCTACTTGATTGGACACCTTCAGACTCTAGATAACCGTTATAGTGCTCTTGGTTTCACAACACGCTGTCTGCACGCTTTAAACAGGAGAACAATACCATGACATCCAATCATAAATCATAGGCGGGAGCTTTGGCGTTGCGGTTACACACATATAACACCACCCATCTCAACATCCTGGTTATCCTGCTGGCGGCAATTGTACTATCATGGAGCCTGTTTAATGGTTACAGTGATCTGCATACAGCCAACCACACTTTGGCCAGGCATACAGCAAAAGCAACAGCTGCTGAAATAGACCTGCTTACTGCTGATCTGCGCCGTGGCCTGAACGTGTACGTTGAAGGCCACTCCGAACTCATTGCCCGCCTGGCAGCCGACCCGGACAACAATGATCTGCGACAAAAGATCAATAACGATATCGCACGTCACTTCCTGAGCTTCATCGCATTCAACCTGGCCGACACAGATGGCAATATCATCATAGAGGACTTCGGAGAAAAATTCGGTGAACTCTGCCGCGCCGATCTGCGTGTGTTCGCCAGCGGTGGACATTTCTCCTCCATCATTCATCCAGGACCCGACATATATCACTTTGATATCATGCTGCCCTGGGTAAGTCAGGCAAGACAAGGAATCTTAATTGCCAGTTTTCGGCCCGACGCCATCACTCAGCTACTGGCCCATAATCAGGAACCAGGACGTCGCTTATTGATCACACGGACAGACAATCGTCGGCTTATCGAAATTACCGCCGCCGGCAGCCGTGATCAGCTGGACGGCATAAACCATCTTGAACCTGCGGACATAACGCAGATTGAAAGCCATGGTGCCAGCGCCCCGGTGAAGGGGGGTAGCTGGAACGTGGTCGAACTACCCATGGCCATTACCGTAGAGAATTTACGACAGCAATTATTTATACAAATTGGAATTGTTGTCTTCAGTGCAATCCTCCTTGGTGTGTTAACGCTCAAGCTGGGAAATCGGCGCCTTGCTGCCGAGACTGCCCTGAAAGCAGCCAACAATAAACTGGAACAAATGGACCAGGTAAAGGACAAATTCCTGGCGAATGTTTCACACGAACTTCGCACACCCGTGCATGCCATTCTTGGTTTCTCCGAATTGGGCGAGAAAAAAACACAAAACGAGCCTGATGGAGATATCTACCAATGCTTTTCCCATATCCGAGAGAGCGGACAGCGGCTTTTGATACTACTTAATGACCTGCTGGACCTGTCCAAACTGGAATCAGGCCACATGGCGTTACATTTACAGGAATATGATCTTGCGACAACCGTGGATAAATCAATTACAGAACTTGAAGAGCTGTCACATAAGAAGAATATACATGTTGTGATAGAGACTCCGACTGTGGATACAACGGCCTGTTTTGATCCTGCAAGAATGCTTCAGGTAGTACATAACCTGCTTTCCAACGCCATCAAGTTCACCCCGGAGGGAAAAGAAATAACCGTTTCTTTCAGTGAGGACGAGATGCCTGCGGGACAACCGGATACAGATATCAACATTGTTCCCGCACTCTCACTTAGCGTGTCAAATGAGGGGATAGACATACCGGAAGACGAATTGGAAACAGTATTCGATAAATTCATACAATCAAGTAAAACCAGGACAGATGCTGGCGGCACTGGATTGGGCCTGGCTATATGTAAGGAAATCATCGAGAGACATGGAGGAACCATCCAGGCAGCAAACCGGGAGCAAGGTGGTGCAATATTCACGCTCACCATCCCTCGCCAGGCTGTAGAAATATAAATCCGAGGCTTATATTGATGGTGCCGAACAAGCGTAGTTAATTCACCAGATCCTATAGCTCCCTTTCTTACCATCTCCGACTTAGCTTCTGTTTTGCCTGATGGTCAGGAATGTGTACATTCTAGTCCGGACATAACATGCTCAGTATGCCCATCGTTGGTTAACCCAGAGGTTGCATACCTGCCAACTCTGATAAACTTATCTGCATGGTCCTATCATACCTCAATGAAGTCTGGCGTATTCTGCTGGAACTGTCGCCGCCACTCCTTGCCGGCTTGTTGCTGGCGGGCCTACTGCATATCTTTTTACCTGCCGGTTTCATCCACCGAACTCTCAGCAAACCCGGTTTTGCCAGCACGCTCAAAGCCGTTCTTGTTGGTGTGCCCATGCCGTTATGTTCCTGTGGTGTGGTGCCGACAGCACTGGCTTTAAGACGCGAGGGGGCATCAAACGGGGCAACAACGGGTTTTCTTATCAGCACACCTTCAACGGGGGTTGATTCCATTCTGGTCAGCGGTGCCTTTCTGGGCTGGCCATTTGCAATCTTCAAGGTATTTGCTGCCTTTATCACAGGCATTATTGGCGGCATCATCGCGGACAGGGTAACGCCCGATCAGGTGGTTGCGCCGGCCCCGGTCGCCGTGGCAGATGAACCGAAACAGCGCGGGAATATTCAGGAGGTCATCCATTATGCCGTCGTAGACTTATATGGTGCCATTGATCGCTGGATTCTGGCCGGGGTATTAATTGCCGCCGCCATCACTGTCCTGATGCCCGCTGACTTTTTTCAGAATATCGCCTGGGCACAGGGGCTGGCCGGCATGTTACTGATGCTGGCGATTTCAATTCCACTATATGTCTGCACCACCGGTTCTGTACCCATCGCCGCAGCATTTATTGCGGCAGGTATGCCACTGGGTACGGCACTGGTATTTCTCATGGCTGGCCCGGCAACCAACCTGGCCACGATTGGCGCCGTATACCGTGCCCTGGGCGGCCGATTGCTTGGTGTCTACCTGGCCACTGTCATCGTGATGAGTATTGCTTTCGGTATGGGCTTCGGATTTGTATTGTACGATGCCACCGCGCAGCAACCCATGCATGAACATGGCACCGACTGGCTGGGTATTGGCAGTGCGTTCATCGTCATTGCGCTCACGCTATACTTGAATCTGAAACGCTATCTTGCACAGCGAAAACATCCAATTAATCAATACAGGGAGTTTGATATGGGACTGACATTAAAGGTAGAGGGCATGTCCTGCCAGCATTGTGTGGCGAGTGTGAAAAACACACTGGAAGGTATCGAAGGCGTAGAAAGTGCAACACCAGACCTTGGTTCAGGTGATGTTATCGTCACAGGCGAAGATCTGGACAGGGACAAACTGGAAACTGCTGTCAGGGACGCCGGCTATCAAATAAAACAATAGCCACATCCATCATCAGAACCGATCACCATTGTGAAAGACGTTTTATCTCACGGGCCGACCAGCGCAGATTGCCACTCAGCCTTCTTCCCAGTGCACTAAACAGGGACAACACGACATCCGAGTTGTCCTTATACAAATCCACCATGGTCTCATGATTCAGTGACAGCAGTACGGTCTTGTGCACGGCAACGGCTTCAGCGACACGTTGACCGGGATCAAAAAATGCGACTTCGCCAAACACCGTGCCCGGCCCATAGGACGCCAATCTTTTATAGTGATGTTCTGTTGTCTGCAGCCGGATCTCTATCTGCCCCCTTTCCACGATGTATAGCTCATCACCAAAATCACCTCGACAAAAGACGACTTCATCTTTCTTGATTTGCTGTCGCTTAAGCACGGACTTTAATACCTTGATTTCGTCCTGGCCCATGCCAACACAAAGATCGGTTTGTTCAAGTGGTATGACCTGCTTATGGTCCATGGTCTTGATGCCGAACTCACGTAATAAGCTGTCTTCCGCCCAGGCAAATGCGTGATCTGCACTGATGAAGGTTCGTATCTTCCAGCGGGAGGCATTTGGACTCACATTCTTGAGCGCCTTGTGCATTTTACGACCCAGACCAAGACCACTGTGCAATTCACAAAATGACAGGTGACCACCGCTGGCATGCACCCGCTCTGCAATCTGCTGAAGTATCTTGATAGCTGTCAGGTCAATTTGACTGACGCGGCGCATATTTAGAACAAGATAAACATTCTCCCCCAGGTCCTCCGAGAGCTCCTCAAACAGTCGGTCTGCCGTTGCAAAGAACAGATTACCCCTTAACTCATACATCACGATACGCTCGGCGTTATAGTCCAGCACTTCGCGTTCTTCTTCAGTACGCGCGTTGACTGAATGAAACTGTGAGGCATTGGAGCGTCGATGGACGACCTGCGCACGTATCTCGTTCCGTATAAATATGATCACTGCGATCAATACGCCCACGCCGACGGCGATCATCAGGTCATAGGCGATAGTGACCGTGGTCACCAGTATGGCGATTACACCATCCATGATGGCAAGTGGTCTGGATAGCCAGGCCAGGATATCGCGGTCCAGCATGCCGACGGCAACGTGCAGAATGACACCTGCCAGCACACTGATTGGCAGGATCGTCCCGACCGGGCCACCGATAAATATCAACAGGATAATGGTCACACCGGCTACTACGGCAGCCCAGCGACGGCCACCGGAGCGGATGGCAACCAGGGTCGCACCGGTAGTACCCGCACCTGCCATACCACCGGTAAAGCCGGCAAGTATCTGCCCGACACCCTGCCCGATCAGTTCCTTGCGTGCGACATGACGTACCTTGGTTTCAACATCTGCCACAACGGCAGTAAGCAGGGTATCAATCGATGCCAGCACTGCGAGTGCCAGGGCCGATGGAATAATGATCTTCCACGGCAATGCCACAAAAGTAGAAAGCTGAAGGTCAACCCCAAGGCTAGTCGGGCTTGGTAGGCTACCGATAACCCATTCTGGCGGTACCGCCGCAGGCCCAAAAATGGCAACAACCTGAAAAAATAGTGTGCCGATAACCAGACCACCGACGGTGCCCGGTATACGCGGCAATATTTTGGGAACCAGGCTCATGGAAAAATAGGTGACGGCTGCCGTTGCAATCGGTAGCCAGTACCATGGACGCCAATCCATTGAGCTGACCTCGGCGCTGAGTGGATTCACCTGCGACAGGATCATCAACACGCCCGAACCGGTAATAAAACCCGCAACGACGGGATAGGGAAGAAATTTGATGAGACGGCCACCACCGGACAGGCCGATAAGAAACTGCATAATCCCCATGACCAGCAACACGGCCATCAGTCCGGTAATCAGTGCGTCGCCCTGCAGTCCGGATTTATGCAGTGCAGTAAGTGCTGCCACCTGGATAACCAGCATGGGGCCGGTAGGTGCGCTAATCAGTCCACGGGTTCCGCCGATGAAACCACTGGTCAGGCAGATAGCCGCCGTACCAATCAAGCCTGTAATCGCCCCGGCAGAGGCACTGAAGCCTGCGGTTGCCATCAGCGCGACACCAAACGCCATGGCCTGTGGCAGTATGATGGCTACCGCAGCAATGCCGCCCCACAAATCGCCAATTCTGAAGCCAGAGGGTTTCACCTAGTAAATCCTACTATCAGGACATATCAAAATAATTGATCCGAATCATAAATATTGTGATGAATAATGTTAACCTGCAAGCAGTTTGACTGATAGGCCAAATATGAAAAAAGCAACGACAAAAACTGAAAGTAATCAGGATGCCAAAAGTGAACTGGAGAACCTGGAGCAGGCCTTAACTCATTTCGCCAGGACATTCGAGGCAAGTACAGAACGATGGGAAGGTACGGTATACCCTTTCATCAAATCTATTGAAGCCAGCACCAAGCGCTGGGAGCGCATGATCTACCCATCGATCATCGTTATCGGCATTCTTGCCCTGTCCGGTTTCTGGCTTATTTTCAGTCTGACCAAGGACATACACTCGCTAACCAAGAGAGTTGATCCTGAAATGGGACTCAACATGCACCAGATTTCGGTCAATATATCCCATCTTGCACTGAACATTGAGGAAATGAAAAATGAGGTGTCTGCCATGCGCACCGATGTTCAGCTTATTAGCGAGCACATGGAATCCATACCGCGTATGCAACAAAACATGGTGGAAATGAATCAGGCAATGAAGGCAATGACCAATCATACGGGCACCATGAGTATCGATATGCACCAACTGAATCGCCACATCGGGCGTCCCATGTCGAAAGTCAACGATGTCATGCCATGGTAAAGACGGTTGCCATTGCATCATTTTCCCTTAATCAAGATCCACCCTATATCCTCATCGCATCTGGACGCAGGCCCCGGCTTTCTCCATAATCCGCGCTCCTTTAAATCCATACTGGAGTTATTCGATGAAAGTCGTCAAGAAGACAGATGAGTACACGATCATGCAACGTCGTGACAACCGACACGCCGTTGTTGACAGCAAAGGCAAAGCCGTTAATGGCGATGACAAGGCTAAAATCCTTCTTGCCGAAGGCCTGATCAAGATACCTGAGCCAAAAGCCGCACCTGCTGGGGAAGCTGCTGAAACCGAGGCTGAGGCACCTGCGGAAGAAGCAGCAGAATAATGACTGCTGATTATGCCCCGGACAAGCCACTGTCCGGGCGCATATCTGGCCCGCATATCCCATGCAAGCCATTCTGGATAATACATTCCTGCTGCAATTCGATACGCAGGCACTAGTCTACGCCGGCCTGGTATTTATATGGACCGGCTTTGTGCGAAGCGGCTTGGGGTTTGGCGGTGCCGCACTCGGCCTGCCAATCATGCTGTTCATCTATGACCAGCCACTGTTCTGGCTGCCTGTTATCAGTTTTCACCTGTTGTTCTTTTCCAGCCTGACGCTAAGAACACGCATCAATGACGTTGACTGGGGATACATCAAGCAATCCGGTATTTACATTATCCCGGCGGCACTGGCCGGTGTGTTTGGCCTGTTAAACCTGCCAAACGAATGGCTGCTGCTGTTTATCTATGGCATTACCCTGCTGTATGCCTGCATGTGGTTACTGGATATTAATATCCAGAGTAACCATGCATGGGTGGACAAGGTATTACTCACCAGCGGGGGTTATGTCGCCGGCACTTCCCTGACCGGCGCACCGTTAATGGTTGCGGTCTACATGCGACATGTCGCGCAATCGCAACTACGCAATACGCTGTTTGTTCTATGGTTTGTACTGGTAACGATAAAATTGACCACCTTTGCGGTACTCAATGTCGATCTGCATTTTTTCAGTTCGTTACTGCTATTACCGGTTGCCGCGATCGGCCATATCGCCGGACTAAAGACACACGATCTGATTCTGGCGAATGATCAGTTATTCAGGCGCATCATCGGCGGCGTACTGATCATCATCAGCGTACTCGGGCTTGCCTATCAGTAACAACATGGGCAATACCGGGTTATACCATGCCCCTGTCCGTCAGCCAGTAAAAACGATAAGGTGGAATCACCAACTGATCTTTAAACAATGTAGGTGATTCACCGGTATACAAATCCTGCAATTGACCATATTCAAAGCTACCCCGGTTGCTCAGTTCTCCCAGGGTCAGTGACTGGGGTGAGCCATCAAAATTCCCAACCACGAACACATTGTCATTGCGCATATCCGGGCAATTACGCATAAAGGCAAACAGGTGTGGATTATCGGTATCCAGTAACTCGCGATTATTAAAATCCGAAAACACCCGAATACTTTTGCGGGCCGCTATCATTCTTTGCAGGCCATCAAAGATACGCTGCTCCACACTACCATGCTGCCTGCGACGCTCGGCCTTCTGCCAGTCAATTTTAGGACGATGTATCCAGCGACTATCGTTGGCCTTGATCTCGTCCTCAAAAATACTGTATTCGTTCAGTGTGCCGATCTCGTCGCCATAATACAGCAGCGGAATGCCGCCAAATGACATGATCATGCTGTGCAATAACAGAATAAGATCAATACTCTGCTGTATCAGTATTTCATCACCACTTTCAATCGCCGCCTCCAGCCCTGCAAGCGATGCCAGCGAACCGGATATACGGGCATCGCCTGTTTTGTCATTGCGTCCAAAGGGCAGTCCACGTGCAGGTGAGTCGCCATAGCCACCGGTAAAGTAATCAATCAGGAAACGTCGATGTGGCAGTACGTCATAACCGGCCTGCTCGATATCGGTATCATCAAAACCCAGACCGATATCGTCATGACAACGCACATAGTTCAGCCAGGTTGCACGGTCCAGCTTGGTCGGCAGGTTTCTGACGCCCTGGTTCAGTAACTGCGCGTTCTTGGTCGCCACGGCATCCCATAGCAGTGACATAAAGGTTGCGTTGTAGGCGATCTCGCATTCCTTGGCGATAATGGCGTCCTCACCGAAATACTTGGTTATTTCGACCGGCGCAACAATGGCTTCGGCAATAAACAGCACACCTGGTGCAGTCACCTGGCAGCAATCCTTCATTAGCTGCAGAATCAGGTGGGCCTCGTGTTCATTCTGACAGGTCGTACCAATCTTCTTCCACAGGAAGGCGACCGCATCCAAACGTACAATATCAGCCCCCTGGTTAGCCCAGAAAAGAATGATGTCCAGCATCTCGATGAATACGGCCGGATTACTGTAATTCAGATCCCACTGGTAGGTGTTAAATACAGTCATTACCCACCTGTCCATCTGTTCATTGTAGGTAAAGTTTCCCGGTGCATTCTGCGGGAAAACCTCGGGCATGGTCTCCTCAAACATATCGGGAATTTCACGACCTTCAAATATATAATAGTAATCTTGGTACTGTGCTTCTCCCTGACGGGCACGTTGCGCCCATTCGTG
>JAPHTU010000120.1 GCA_026196145.1 Gammaproteobacteria bacterium | reverse complement strand
TACTGGCGTGGTGCCTCGGTGTGTTCCAGCAGGGTGGTCAATACCTGGTCTGCGGTGATGCCCTCCAGTTCCAGTTCTGGCGACAGGATGATGCGGTGGCGCATGACGGGCAGGGTGACGGTCTTGATGTCATCCGGGGTTACAAAATCCCGACTGGCCAGCACTGCCGCTGCGCGAGCGGCACGGATTAGCGCAATGCCGCCCCGTGGTCCGGCACCCATGCGTATGCCTTGCCAGTCACGCGTGGCACGCACGATGCGTACGGCATAGGCGTGTACCGCCTCATCGACCTGCACACGGGCGGTCAGTTGTTGCAGTACCGTAATTTGCTCGGGTTTGATGATGGTCTGTACCTGTGAGACATCCAGCACATTGCCGACCTGTTCGCCGGTCACCATTTTAATCAGGTCCTGTTCTTCATCGGCACTCGGGTAGTCAATCTTAATCATTAACAGGAAACGATCCAGTTGTGCCTCGGGCAGCGGGTAGGTGCCTTCCTGTTCAATCGGGTTTTGTGTGGCCAGTGCCATAAATGGCTGTGGCACCTTCATTGCCTGTCCCTCAATACTGACCTGCTGCTCCTGCATGACTTCCAGCAAGGCCGACTGGGTCTTTGCCGGTGCGCGGTTGATCTCGTCTGCCAGCAGCAGATGGGTAAAGATGGGGCCGCGACGAATGTTAAACTTTTGTGTCGACTGGTCGTAGATGACATGGCCGGTAATATCATTCGGCATGAGGTCAGGAGTGAACTGAATACGGGCGAACTGTCCTTCAAAGGTCTTGGCAAGCGCCTGCGCTAACAGGGTCTTGCCAAGGCCGGGGACGCCTTCAATCAGTACATGGCCGGCCGCCAGAAAAGCGATCAGCACTTCCTGTATGACCTGCGTCTGGCCAATCATGGCCTTGGCGATTTCATCGCGTATACGGTTGGCGGCCTTTACGGTCTGGGATAAATCCGTGCTATTTTCATTCATAGTTGTTTCCTTAAACGTTCATATAAACGTACGGTCGTCGTAAATTCTTCCTTGTTATTAACTTCAATAATACCCAGGGCCTCCTGTATCTCTTCTGCTGTCATATCGACAAAGGCAGACAACCTGGTTGCCGCGGCAGTTGAGCCCATTTCCTGTATGCCGGGATGCTTGATGGTCATTTCATGTTTGAGGTTGTTCTGCATGCCGGTCAGTAATTGTTCGTAGTGACGATGACGCCACAGGAACCAGCCACTCGCCTGGATGTGTTCCAGCAGGCGTCGACGCCTGGGTGGCTGAACATCAAGGATGGGGCCAAAGCGACGTGAGACCGTGAGCAGGACCATTACCATTAATATTGCCATGCTGATCACGGCCTCGTGGGCATGCTTCCATAGCCAGGCATACAGGCCAGGCATATCATCTTCGGTGATCAGCCAGACTTTGCCGGGGTAGCCGGTAAGAGTGACCAGCTCCAGTAAAAAGCGTGCGTGATCTTTTTTGCCGATGCGCCGGTTATGCAGCACACGACGATCGGTAATGACGCTAATCTGACCGCTACCCTGTTCACTGCTCACCACAAAGTCACCCTGCTCATCACCGGCCAGCGAGCGGAAGCGTTCACTGTCTGACTGTAGTTTTAGATTGAGATCAAACTGTACCCAGACAAAGTCGTCACTACCGGGAAAGGACACGCCGGTAGCATCGTACTCGTTGCGTTCCTCGTTACTGACCTTTTGTTTAACAGCTTCCAGTCCGAGTGTTTTCAGAAACAGGTCGTCACCACTTTCTATCTCGTTGAAGCTTTCAAAGATATCCATTAGACCATCACTCACGGTTTCGGATCTTGCTGTCAGGATCAGGTGGCCGCCATTACGTACCCAGGTCAGCAGGATGTCCTGCGTACGTTTGTCGACTGTCAGTCGCTTGGTGGCCAGCACGATGACATCGGAAGTTGGTGGCAGGATGCTTGCAGGTGATGGGGTTGCCATGTTTTCGGCAGGGATGCCCATGCGTTTGAGAAATCGTCGCGCAGCCAGCAGGTCATTCAGGCGCGCCTCGGGGCTGTAACCAAAGCTGCGGGTCGATTCCTGTTTCTCGAACAGGGCAAAAAACAGGCCGGCCGCCCCGGCGATCAGCAGCAGTGCGATAATCAGCATGATCCAGGCCTGGCGACTCATGCCTCTATAACCTGGGCATCTGATGCCGCTTGTCCGAAGTGTTGCTGCCAGTGGTCAAATAGCGGCAGGGCCTGTGTCTCATCGGGTTGTCGATGGGCATAGGCAATGGATTGCCATAAGCGGGTAATCTGGTCCAGAAACTGGTGTGTTTCCGAGCGCAGGCGTGGCTCGGCGGAAACCAGCACGTCACCCTCGGTCGCACCCTCGGTCAGTTCAACGTCATAGATATGTACCAGCGAACTGACGGTACCACGATACAACAGGCCCATAGCATCCCGGTATTGTCCATCCAGCCACAGTTGCCGGGCGGCGGCAGCGACATCGTCCGGTAGTGATTCCGGGCGGATATCGAGTCCGGAGATGACGGCGGGTACAACCCGGGTACTGCGGTCAGTTTTGAATGCGTCCGGGTTGACCATACGTGAGATTCGGAAAATCAGGAATAGCACCAGCAGGATGACACCTGCCCAGAGCAGGATTTCCATCACGTTGGCCAGCGCTCGAACCACATCTTCTATCCAGCTCAGGTCGGTCGAAGAATCGTCGTCGGAGCGGTCAATATTGAAATCCTTTAGTTTCCACTGTTCCTCGGTACGTTTACCGCCAAAATCCTTGTCTGCCAGTACCTGCTTGATGACGGTTGCGGACTGCTCCGCTGGCAGATGCTGGCTTGCAAGGGGCTCCTTGTCGGAATCGCTGGCATTGATATCGAGTGCAAGGGCTGGCTGTGGCGTTGCGCCGCTGAACATCAGGCATACCAGTAGCAGACTGGCAGCGATCTTGCCGCCGGGTGCCTTGAGGGCACTGAGTCGATTGGCCAGGCTGCGAAAGGTCATTTCAATATCCCACGCCTCGAGCAGGGTGCGGCGATTCAGGTATAGAGCAAAGCCGGCCGCGACAAAAAACGGCTCGATAATGGTAATGCCCAGATAGTAGATGATGTTGGATGCCAGCAAGAACCAGTAGGGGAAGGTGTCGCCGGATAACAGGTTCCAGAAATATTCCCAGATCGATTTAATGATGACCTCTGGCACAAACATCCATACCAGTCCCAATATCGCCAGCTGAATAAAGGCCTCAAGGTGCAGGCAGATCAGGGTCAACCAGGTGGCATAACCCCCGGAGCGCCGGGCCAGCGCATGCGTACGTTCTGATCGTTTCTTGCCCTTGAGCCCCTCCAGCTGCCAAACCGGCAGTCGAAATGAACGGGTAAAGTCAAAACGATAAATGGTCAGGTGCTTTAGTAAACCCGTACGGCGCAACAGCCCGGGCAGGGCCGACAGGATTTCACTGATATTGACCTCTTCACCAAATACACGGCGTGAATACACATGTAATAGTACGCGGTCATACAGGGGCTTGAGCCACCAGGTCAGTATCAGCGCCCAGCCGGGATTATC
>JAPHTU010000131.1 GCA_026196145.1 Gammaproteobacteria bacterium | reverse complement strand
CCCAGAATGGCACTTTGTGGTGGATTGATGATCGGTGTCGACAGCATGGAGCCAAAAATTCCACCGTTGGTTATGCTGAACGTGCCACCGGACAATTCATCCAGCCCCAGTTTGCCGTCACGCGCGCGAGTACCAAAGTCCCTGATGGTTTTTTCAATCCCTGCGAACGACATGCTCTCTACATCTCGCAGAATGGGTACAACCAGGCCTCGCGGTGAACTAACAGCGATGCCGATATCGTAGTAGCCGTGATAAATAATATCATTACCATCCACCGATGCATTGACAATCGGAAACTGCTTGAGAGCCTCGGCACAGGCCCTGACAAAGAACGACATAAAACCCAGCTTTACTTCGTGCTTGCGCTCGAACCTGTCGCGGTATTTTGCGCGCAGATCCATTACCGGCTGCATATTGACTTCATTAAATGTCGTCAGAATTGCCGCTGTATGCTGGGACTGCACCAGACGCTCGGCAACACGTGCGCGCAGACGTGTCATCGGTACACGTTCTTCACGCCGTTCATCGCCCATATCGATCACGGGGATGGAAGACATGGCCATTGTTTCTGCCTTAATGGCATCCGGAGCTTTACTGCTGTTAGCCATATAATCAAGCACATCCTGCTTGATAATCCGGCCACCTTTGCCGGTACCGGTAATCTGCGTAATATCCAGATTGTTATCGGCGACCAATTGCCTAACCGCCGGGCTCGTTGTCGGCGTGGCATCCGTCGCTTTGACAGGCGCATTACCCGTGCTGGTGGTAATCTTGTATGGCACAACAGCAGTCGCTTCGGGGTCGATGACTGCCAGCACCTCGCCACTGGTAACTACATCGCCATTTTTCTTCATTACCTTTTGAATCACACCGGTTTCAGGTGCCGGTATTTCAAGCACCACCTTGTCGGTTTCGATATCCACCAGGTTCTCGTCGCGTGAAACCGCCTCACCGACCTGTTTATGCCATTCGAGTAACACACCGTCAGCTACAGACTCGGGTAATTCGGGTACCTTGACTTCAATACTCATGCGCTTTTATTCCCCGTACTTTGTTTTTCAGATTTGCCGTGCAAGGCCTTCATCACGACCGCGTATTGCTGCTCTATATGCAATGAATGGTAACCTACTGCAGGTGATGCCGATGCCTTGCGACCAACGTAATGTAACACCTGGTTCTCTCCAAGGTATTTATGCAGCCGATGCTGCATCTGATACCACCCTCCCTGATTTTGCGGCTCTTCCTGGCACCAGATAACATCCTCAACATTCTGATATCGACAAAACAGGTAGGAGAAATCCTTATGCGGAAACGGGTACAACTGCTCAAAACGCATAATCGCCACATCATCAAGTTCGTCCTGACGCCTTTTTTCCAGCAAATCGTAATAGATCTTGCCGGAACAGATAACCAGTCGTTTGACCTTGTCTGTATCAGGCAAATCCACGTCATCGATTACATTCTGAAAGGTACCCTCACTCAATTCCTGCATGGTGGAAACTGCCAGCTTGTGCCTTAGCAACGACTTTGGGGTCATGACAACCAGAGGCTTTCGATATTCCCGAACAATCTGGCGGCGCAATAAATGGTAGATCTGTGCCGGTGACGTTGGCATACAGACCTGGATATTATGCTCGGCACATAAATGCAAATATCTCTCCGGCCGGGCTGATGAATGCTCCGGACCCTGCCCTTCATAACCATGCGGCAACAACATCACCAGTCCGCATAATAAATTCCACTTGGCCTCTGCAGCACTAATAAACTGGTCAATAACTGCCTGGGCGCCATTGGCGAAATCACCGAACTGTGCCTCCCATATATTTAATCCGCGGGGATCTGCGGCCGCATAGCCGTACTCAAACCCCAGCACGGCCTCCTCGGACAACAAGGAATCGATGACGATAAATTTTCCCTGTTTATCTTCCTGGTGTTCACCGATATGCTCCAAAGGTACCCATCGCTTACCATCTTTTTGATTGTGTAACACCGCATGACGATGAAAAAATGTCCCCCGACCACAATCCTGACCCGATATCCTCACCGGCACACCATCAGATACCAGCGTGGCATAGGCCAGGTTCTCTGCACAGCCCCAGTCAACCGGCAACTCTCCATTCGCCATCTTGCGACGATCATCCATGATGCGACTAACCCGGGGATGCAGTTCAAATTCCTCCGGGGTTTGCAGCATGTCGTCCTGCAGTAGCTGCAATTTCTTCAGTGGATAGGTGGCGTCATAGTCAATATCCCAGTCATGCCCGAAGAAGGGATGCCAGTCCGCTGCAAACTGGTTTTTCAGGCCCTCGATAATTGGCCGCGAAACGATATGCCCTTCATCCAGCTCATTGCGATAGTACTCAACCATCGCGTCCGCTTCATGGTCCTCAATAATATTGGCTTCCAGCAACCTGTCGGCATAGATTTGCCGGGCGGTTGGTTGTGATCGGACTTTTTTATACATCATCGGCTGTGTAACTGCCGGTTCGTCTGCCTCGTTATGGCCATGGCGGCGATAACAGACCAGGTCTATCACGACATCCTTATTGAATGTCATGCGGTATTCCAGCGCCAGTCGGGTTACAAAAATAATGGCTTCTGGATCATCACCATTTACATGGAAGATTGGCGCCTGAATCATCTTGGCCACATCCGTGCAATATAATGTTGAGCGCATATCCAATGGATGACTGGTGGTAAAACCAATCTGGTTGTTGATAACAATATGCACCGTGCCACCGGTTTTGAATCCGCGTGCCTGTGACATATTGAGTGTTTCCATAACCACGCCCTGACCGGAGAACGCGGAATCCCCGTGTATCACCACCGGTAATACCTGCTGCCCATGGATATCGCCACGCCTGACCTGGCGCGCACGAACCGAACCTTCAACAACAGGATTAACAATCTCCAGATGCGATGGATTAAAACCCAGCGTCAGGTGGACTGGCCCGCCGGGCGTATCGACGTCAGAGGAGAAACCCTGGTGGTATTTCACATCACCTGAGCCGGTCCGTTCATCAACATGTTTGCCTTCAAATTCTGAAAATAATTTGCATGGATCCTTGCCCAGAATATTGACCAGTACATTCAGGCGACCACGATGTGCCATGCCAATAACCAGTTCCTTGATACCATGTTCACCGGAACGCTGTATCAGGTCATCAAGCAGTGGAATCAGGCCTTCCCCGCCTTCAAGTGAAAAACGTTTCTGACCAACGTACTTGCGGTGCAGGTACTGCTCGATACCCTCGGCGGCCGTTAACATACGCAGCAGCCAGCGTTGCTCATCCGGACTGGTATCCAGTGTCGCCAACGGGCCTTCCAGCCTCTCCTGTATCCAGCGCTTTTGTCCCGTGCTGGTGAGATACATGTACTCAGTGCCAATCGAGCCTGTGTAAACCTGGCGTACGATATGGTTGATCTCATTCAGCGTGAGTTCCTTGGCGGCAACCAGAGAGCCGGTATTGAAGGTCTCGGTGAAATCCTCCGGCATCAATCCATGAAAAGCGGGATCCAGGTCCGGGATATGTTCCGGTTCACGCAAACTCAGCGGGTCCAGATTGGCATGCTGGTGACCGCGAACGCGATAGGCGTTCAGATACCTCAATACAGATGACTGCTTTTCTGCCCGACCTGAACAGTACTCCAGTTGCTGTTTGCCGGGCTCGCGTACCCTGGATGATGTGTAACCCTTGAATGATTCCCGAACAGGAGTATGGGCTACTTCTGTATAGCCATGGCCATCTGGCAAACCATCAAAATATGAACGCCATGCGGGTTCGATCGACGATGGGTCGAGAAGATACTCCTCGTATATTGCCTCGACATAATCCCCGTTCGCACCAAACAGAAGCGTATTGCCGGAAAACTGCCTGAAAGTTGACGACATCTACCTGCCTGATTCCAATTACATTGTTATTCTAGTGTGATGGGCTAATTGTGGCTTATATCCTATTAAATTCAATGGGTAATCCCGCTAAAATATTAATACTATCTATATCAAACTTACATAATCAGCATCAAGTGTCTGAACTGGCGTATACCATACAGTCAACTATCATCAGCATATGAGCAGAAAAAACATGATCAAAGCCCTCATTCCCCTCAGTTTACTGTTAGTCCTGAGTGCATGCGCCAATACCCAGGAACAACTGGAATCCAGCCAACAGGCATTGATCAAATGTGAAGACAGATTTGACCAGGGGCGAAACAGCAATCGACTGCGTATCGGAAAACTGGAAAAACACCTTGAAGAATGCCAGTTAAGCGCAAGAGAAATTATTAGCGATACCAGTGCGGCAAAACAACGGGAAGCAGAATTAAGACAGTTACTGCGACATGAACTGGCAGACAAAAGCGTCGAGCTGGAGTACCTGAAAGGCCGCCTGACTGTACGCATGCTGGACAGGATACTGTTCGAATCCGGTAGCGCCCACATATTAGCTTCCGGCAAACAGGTACTCGACAAATTAATGACATCAATCGCCAATACACAGGACCTGATACGTGTCGTCGGACATACCGACGATGTCCGCATCAGCCAGGCATTACAACGCAAATATCCATCCAACTGGGAACTTTCAGCCGCCCGCGCATCCAGCGTCGTGCGATATTTTCAGGCAAATCATGGCGTGGATCCCTTGCGCATGGAAGCCGTTGGCCTGTCCAAGTACCGGCCGGTTACGGCGAATATTGATGATGACAGCCGTCAGCGCAACCGTCGTGTTGAAGTTATTCTAACTGCCCGTGATACAAAATAAACACAGACCATCCCTCACCCTGCCACTCATTATTCTATGGCTAGCTGTTGTTTTGCTAGTCCCCATGTCGACCGGCTGCCAGACCACCCAGGCGCGCATCGCATGGGATAAGACCTACGGCATACCCGTCAATTCAAAACTCACACTACTTGAACCACTGACAATACCAGCTCTGGGCACCCAAGTATTCCTACAAGATGGCAGGCAGAGGGGCTACAACAGTTATTACCCTTTCTGTTATTTTGAGGTGCTTGATCCAAAGAAAACAGAGCAAAATATCCAGGCTGACAGCTTTATTATTACTGAGGTATATCAAGACGAAACAGATATCGTACAGACAACGCCAACCAGGCTGGCCAGTTTGGGCACCATCGTGGCTGAAGGTACGATCCGCATGATTGTGCGCACCACTGTCATGAGACTTTACTCGGAAAGGCAACCCCATGTGAAAAAGCTGGTTTGTGGTGGAGGCTTTGACCATGAGACATTTGCCAAGCTACCCACTAGTCAGGAAATAGTACTTACATTGGGCGATATCGCCCGGATTGATACGCATCCCGAGCATGCACCAGATTAAGATACTTCTGAACAATAGCCGGACAACCCGGCGCTTCTGGCTCAACTATTCATCAACCAGCCCGGAGAGTGCCGCCACCTCGCCCCCTCTACGCGCACGGCGAATATTGATAATGAGAGCCGGCAGTGCAACCGTCGTATTGAGATAATACTCACTGCCCGTGATGCAAACTAAGTACCCACCAGTACATTCAAGACAAGCCAGCCGGCTTGTCGTATTGCTACTGCTATTAACCAGCGCGGGTTGCCAGGTAAGCCAGCACCGTATGGCCTGGGAAAAGGTATACGGTATATCGGTCAATTCAAGCATTTCCCTGCAGCAACCCCTGACCATCCGGCCACGCCATACCCAGGTTTTCCTGCAAGATGGCGCAGCAATATATCGCCATGGCTGGCTCAGTGGTTACGATCAATACTACCCCTTCTGCTACTTTGAGGTTGCCGATATAGCAGACAGTGAACAGACCATAAGCGAGGACACCTTCACTATTACCCGGGTCTATCGCGATGAAACCGACATCGTGCAGGCAAGACCCACCCGACTGACCGGCCAGATTATGGTCGGTGATGACGCTGTCGGTGGTATCAGAATGATCGTTAAAACCACGGTTATGAGGCTTTCCTCAGATAAACAGCCAGAGGTGAAAATGCTGGTATGTGGTGGAGGCTTTGACCATGAGCCGTTTGCGGAGTTACCGACTGTCGATGAGATCAGGCACACATTAGGAGATATCGCCCGCCTCGATCTCGCCCCGGGATATCAAGCGATCAGCAGATAAGCCCGATGGCTTAAGAATTACTGATCGGGAGTATATCGGTCTCGCGCAACATCCGGCTCATCATCAGGCTTGTCCATCTTGATAACATTCATGTCTGGATTCACCTTAATGGTCTGGACACTGGCGGTTTCCGTTGGCGCAATATTTGAATAATGCACATTACCCTGCTCATCCTTCCACGAATAGACCGAAGTCTTGCCTTTAGCGGTCGCAGTATCCTTTCCAGTAACCTCGTCCTGAAGTGTAGATCCCACCTGTGGAATCGATTGCAGCCAGTCTGTCAGGCCATCGGCGTTCTGAATATCATCCAAAGTCATGAGTGGTTGATCATCGGGACCTTTGATCACAAACGGTGCCGCCAGCAGCAGAACAAGTGCCAACAGCAGCAATTTAATAAATAAACCCATAATGCTTCCGGTAAATGACCGTTCCTCAGCTGATGCTAGCACAGGGACATCAAATTGGTCATTCACACAAGGGCCGAGTTGGTTACAATATAGGGGATTTCAAAGGAATGGATGGAAATATGTACAGGATTCGCTTGATACTGGCTTCTGCCCTGTTTGTCGGCATGGTCGGCAATGTTCATGCAGTCGATAGCCGTTCACGTTACCAGAGTTGGCAGCCACCAGCCGGGGAAACTGTCCAGTCGGCACCTCAGGCCGATGACAGCCGGTTACAGAAAATGATCGATGAACTCAATCAGTTAATAAACGATGCTGAAAAAGATCGTGCTGCTGATCGGCGTTTTCTTCAGGACCTGCGGGACGTCGTCAACCAATATGACTGGCCGTGGCGAAAGATATTGCTTGAAGAGGATTTCACGGATGGTTCCATTCAGAAGAAATCCAGCTGGAAAATAATTTCCGGGGATTTCAAGCTTCAGCGCGGACTGGGTTTGCACAGTGATGTTGCTGAACAACAGGCGACACCTGAACGCTCCAGCCAGTCTGAAAACGATGCGGCAGCATTGCTTATCGGCGCCCTTCTGGACCAGGCGATGAAATCCAAAAAACAGTCTCCCAGCCCTTCAGAACCCAGTCGATTCGACTCCCATGCCAGTATTATTGGCAAAATTATCACACCCAATGCATTCGCGATAACCATGGATATTGATGTGCGCAGTCACCAAGGCAAACTTGAACTTGGCGTCTACCAGGGCAGTCCGGATGGCAGTGGTTATCGCGTGGTGTTTCAGCCCGGCCCAACGGCCAGTATTGAAGTACAACGTATCGGTAGCCGGGGCGTAAGCATCATTGATGTTGCCGACAAGATAAATGCCAAGGGTGATCGTGTTCACCAGTTGCAATGGACTCGCAGCAAGCAGGGCAACATGAACATACTCCTGAATGATCAGACTATACTGCAGGTGGCAGACAGGAGCTTTAAGGACAAATTCACAGGGGTTGTCATCAACAACAAGGGTGGAGAGTTCGCCTTACAGGGTATGACAATCCAGGGTGGTTAACTCCTTAACTATAGATTTCGAGTTTATCAGGATCCTGCAACAGGCTGACAGCTAGTAGACTCAAATAGACTCTTCATAGCCCCGATGCATATTACATATGGTTATCTGTAGTGCCTGGCGCCATATTCTGTCCAGTTCGGGGGTGAATTCGGGGTCACATGAATGCAGTACACTGATCAGTGCATTTTCCCATGCCTGATACATCTGCATTGTCACAGATAATCCCTGGTGGTGTTTACCGAGCGCCTGCAGGTGCTGCTCTACCCTGCCCGGTTCAGTATTTGCCAGGGCTGTCAGTGTCAGGGTCTTCACCAGCTTTTCCTGAAGCTTCGGCATATCGACATCCTGGAAAATCTCCATGACTTCATTTGAAGATTTTTTGAAACGCTCGTAAAAAATATCCAGGAAATCCT
>JAPHTU010000164.1 GCA_026196145.1 Gammaproteobacteria bacterium | reverse complement strand
ATGTCATTGCCAATGAGGAGGCCTATTTACGACGGCGCTTCGGGGATCAATACGAGCAATATTGTCAGGCAGTCAACCGATGGATGTAGGCTGTGGTTATATTGATGCAGGTGTTGCCGTCCATGCCAGCACTGGAGGATACGGTGCTGACGCATATTAACGATGAGCTTGATTATCTCCAGCAGCAGCGCAAGATCACTGATGAAACACTCAATCGCCTTATCGCTACCTTCGGTGGGCGGTTTGATGAATCACCTGGTCAGGTTAGCTATGCCGGCCTGTGTCATATCCGTAATGGTCCGTGTATGCATCTGGTACTGCAATCTGAACAGGGACCAGTTTCGGTTTTGATTATGCCGAATGGATCAACAAACCGACGCCAGTTCAGTCAGTAATGAGCGTTTCCAGGGGTGATAATGCCCGCTGCGAGCGGCAGTGTTGCGGTCGTTGGTGAAAGTAATGCGGCTGTTTCAACTGTGGTAACACAATTACAGCAGGCCATTTGCTGGGAAGGCTAGGAGATTAATCTGCCAGTAGTACTTTTGTAGACAACCCGGGGGTTGATCGTTATTCAAACAATATTCTTCGGCTTGCCAGCAATAAATGCCTCGATATTATCAATAAGCTGATCGGCCAGGGTTTGCATAGCCTGCTGGCTGGCCCAGGCAATATGCGGTGTCAGAATAACATTGGTTTGGTTAGCCAGTTGCATCATCGGGCTGTTGCTCGCGGGTGGCTCTTGCGGCAGTACATCAATCGCAGCTGCAGCAACTTTGTTCCGCGTGAGAGCGTCGGCCAATGCCTGTTCATCGACAATATTACCCCGTGCACTATTAATCACAATCGCACTGCTCTTCATTTTTCCGAATGCAACAGCGTCCAGTAAATGATGAGTCTCCGGTGTCAGCGGGCAGTGACAGGAGATGACATCTGAAGTATGGAGTAAGGTATCCAGATCAACCGGCCTGGCAAAGTCGACTGCTTTTGCCGAGCGGGAGGTATATTGAACCTGCATGCCCAGAGCGTGAGCCAGCCGGGCAGTGGCCTGACCGATGGCACCATAACCGATAATCCCCAGGGTGGCACCATTGATGTCCTGTATTTGCTGGTCGAAGAAACAGAAATTGTTTTCCTGCTGCCATCTTCCCTGTATCACCTCCTGACGATATTGCAGCACCTGTCGCCGCAGTGTCAGGATCATGCCGATGACATGTTCCGGGACTGTGCGCAGGGCATAGTTGCGTATATTGCTGATCGTAATGTCATGTGCATGGCAGGCTTTGATATCGATATGGTCTACGCCGGTGGCAGCAACGGCCACCATCTTCAGTTCCGGGCATGCGGTAATGAGTGACGCTGTAATGGGCACCTTGTTGGTGATGACAATATCGGCATCCTGTAAACGCTCGAGTGCCTGAGCCTGGTTTTCGGTCTTGTCATACTCGGCCCAGATATGTGGAAAACCTGGTTGATGAACGGAAATATCTGCCCGAATGGTGGAACGGTCAAGAAAAGCTATTTTAAATTTATCACTCATTTATTGATGTACACTTGGTAGCTATATGTGGTGAATTACGCTATCTGATATCAAATGTAATTCTGCCTGGATTATTTCGAGAGTCGTGATGAATAAAAAAATATTACGTAAACCAGTCATTCTTCCTATCCTCATAATAGCAGCGATTATTGTTGCAATCATTGTTGTTAAGACGCGGCCTGCACTGGAGCATGAAGATCGTTCATTGCATCCACGGCTGGTCAACGTAATCAAGGCAAATACGGTGCCGACACGCATCAAGTCAATCGGTTACGGTAACGTAGAACCCGCAGTAGCGCTTGCGGCCAAGGCCGAGGTGAGCGGCAAAATTAGTTATATGCATCCTGACTTGAAGCAGGGCGGCAGCCTGCCGAAGGATACTGTGGTTTTGCGAATCGATGCGGTTGATTACGAACTGTCACTCACAGGGGGTGAGGCGGGTCTGCGCAGTAGTCGATCGGCGCTGGAGCAACTGGAAATCGAGGAGAAAAGCACCAGGCGTTCATTGAGTCTTGCGAAAAAAAATCTGCAAGTAGGAGAAGCCGAGCTTGAACGCAAAAAGGAGATTCGTGCAAAGAATCTAATATCCAAAACGGAAGTAGATGCCGAGGAGCAAAAGGTACTGGCATTGCGACAAACAGTTGAGGACCTGCAGGGCAGGCTCAATGCCTTTGCCAGTAGAAAGGCTTCCACCAGGGCGCAAATCGAACAGTCTGCGGCCCAGGTAGAGGGCCAGCAGGAAACCCTGGGGCGTACCGGTATACGTCTGCCATTTGATGCGCGCATAGGTGAGGTGCTGGTAGAAAAAGATGAGTTTGTTAATGTTGGAAGTAGCCTGTTTGAAGCCCTCAATATTGATGCGGTAGAGATCAAGGCGCAGTTACCGATCAGGCAACTCAGGCCTTTGGTGGCTACCTTGCCTGATTCCATGAGCGATAAGGGTGTGAGTGGCCTGTTTGATTTCAAGCAGGTCCTGCATCAGCTCGGCTTGCAGGCACGTGTCAGGCTGGTGGGTGAAGACTTCCCGGGTGCGCTCTGGGAAGGACGCGTGGTTCGTTTCAGTGAATCGGTTGACCCGGTACGCAGGACGGCGAGTGTTGTGGTCGCCGTTGATAATCCGTATGAAAAGCTGATTCCCGGCGTCAGGCCACCGTTACTCAAGGGAATGTATGTTGCAATCGAATTAATGGCCCCGGCCAGGCCAATGCAGGTGGTGCCCCGGAGCGCTATTCATCAAGGACAGGTATATGTCGTCGGCAGTGATAACAAGCTTGATGTGCGTACCGTAGAGGTATCCCATATGCAGGGTGAACTGGCAATGATTGCCAATGGCCTTGCAGAGGGGGAGCCGGTCATTATTACCGATTTGATCCCGGTGATTAGAGGCATGCCTTTGCAACCGATCCATAGCGCATCCGTGCAGCAGGCACTGGTCCGCTCCGCATCGGCGGGCGAAAAATGATCGGTTTTTTTGCGCGTCATCCAACGCTCGCCAACATCCTGATGTTGACTATCCTGGTGGCAGGCGTAACTGCCTTGCCAGGGCTCAACCGGGAAACATTTCCCTTTATCGAAAAATATGAAGTACAGGTGACGGTTGTCTATCCTGGTGCCAGTCCCGAGGACGTGGAAGACGCCATATGTAACCGGCTGGAGGATGCTACAGACGGTATAGGATTTACCGAGGAACAGCGTTGCGAGGCACGCGACGGGGTCGGCGTACTGACCATGAAGATGTATGAGCATGGTGATGTGCAGGCCTTTCTTGATGATGTTAAATCAGCAGTGGATGGCATTGATGATTTTCCTGAGGAAGTAGACCAGCCGGTGGTGGAAAAACTCGGGCGAACATCTGATGTGATCAGTATTGCCATTTCCGCTGATCAATCCTTACCCCAACTAAAGAAGCTGGCTGAATATTATCGAAATGAATTGCTGAAAATCCCCCAGATTCCAATCGTTATTGTCGATAATTTTTCAGATCATCAGTTACGTGTACTGATCAGGGCTGAAGCATTACGTCAATATAATCTCAGTATTCAGGATATTGCCAATCTCATTGCCAGCCAATCGATTGATCTGCCCGCAGGTCTGCTTGAATCAAAGGATAAGACCTACCAGATTCGTCTTGATAATGCGCGCCGTACACCGGCAGAACTGTCCGATTTGATTATTTTAAATGATCGGCAAGGTGGCATCGTGCGTTTGGGTGATATTGGCCGCGTTGAAGATACATTTGAGTTGGCGGAAAAGCGTATCGAATTTAATGGTAAGCCTGCGGCACTGCTCAAGATCAGGAAAAACACAAAGGATGATACGTTGCGGGTATTTGATGTCGTTCAGGAGTTTGTCGACAATGAAAATGCACGTTTGCCGGAAGGTACGCGCCTGATATTGACCCAGGATCGGGCGTCTATCGTACGTGATCGCCTGCAGATGTTATTGACTAATTCCTGGCAAGGCCTGGCACTGGTTGTTGTCGCATTGTTTCTGTTTTTCAGCTGGCGCTATACCTTCTGGGTTGCCATGGGATTGCCGGTATCGTTTCTCGGTGGCTTGTTCATCATGGGCTGGTTGGGCGTCAGTATAAATATGATATCCATGGTGGCCCTGCTAATCGCTATTGGTATCCTGATGGATGATGCGATCGTGCTCTCGGAGAGTATTTCCGCTGAATATCTACGGGGGAAAACACCGTTACAGGCCGCGATAGATGGCACGCATCGTGTGCAGCGTGGTGTGTTGTCATCTTTCATTACTTCGGCCCTGATCTTTGGCAGCCTGTTGTTTTTGCAGGGTGACCTTGGCCAGGTGCTCGGTGTTATTCCCGTGGTGCTGCTGTCCGTGTTGAGTGTCAGCCTGATTGAAGGCTTTCTGATATTGCCGCACCACCTGAAACATTCCCTTGAGCATTCACATGAGCGGCAACAGCCGGCCTGGCGTAGACGGTTTGAGGAAAGGTTTGAACATTTACGCGAGCGGGTTGGGCAACTGGCCGATACCTCGGTTCGCTATCGTTACACATCCCTGGGGCTGGTTATCGCGATCTTTATCCTGTCGGTGAGCATGCTGGCCTCCGGTATTCTAAAATTCAAGGCCTTCCCGGATATTGAAGGCGATATCCTGGAGGCCAGGGTGCTGTTACCGCAGGGTACGCCACTGTATAAAACAGAAATCATCGTTGGCCATCTGGTTGCCGGCCTGCATAAAACCGCGGATGCATTTGCACAGGCGGAAGGTGATCAACCAGTCATCAGAAACGTACAGGTCGCTTATAGTGTTAACCAGGATGCCTTCGAAGAGGGGGCGCATGTGGCAACGATCAGTGTGGACCTGTTATCGACCGAGCAAAGGCACTTTGCACTGGATGAATTCCGTCGGGCCTGGCGCGAAGCCGTTGGTGAAGTAGCCGATGCCATTGCCATACAGTACAAGGAGCCTGTTATTGGCCCGGCAGGCAGGGCGGTACATATTCGTATTGCAGGCTCTGATCTGGATGAGTTATCACTGGCTTCGTGGGAGCTGCAACAGTGGCTGAAAGGTTACCCCGGTGTGTTGAACATCATTGGTGATATGCGACCAGGCAAACCACAGTTCCGGATACAGCTGCAACCGGGCATGTTGGGGGCGGGTCTGGATGCGCAACAAGTGGCCGGTCAGCTACGCGCGGCCTATCAGGGGCAGGAAGTCGATGATATTTATTTTGGTCGTGAAGCCTATGAGGTATCGGTCAAGCTGGACAGTGGATTGAATCAGGCGATGCAGGATTTTGATAACCTGATTGTCACGACAAGGGATGGTACCGCGATTCCCCTGTCATCTGCTGTGAGTATTGAGCCAGCAAGGGAATTCTCCAGAATCGCGCATGTAAATCATCAGCGTGTCGTCAATGTATATGCCGATGTCGATGCCAATCTGGCCAATACGTCCGAGATACTGGCGGATATACAGAAGCGATTTTTCCCCGAGTTGTTGGCTAAACACCCGTTACTGGAAATTGGTTTCGAAGGAGAAATCAAGAATGGTGCTATCACACGTGCCTCCATGATGAGGGGATTCATGATTGGCGCGGTCGGTATCTTCTTGCTGCTAAGTCTGCAGTTCAGGAACTATCGTGAACCGGTGATCGTGATGGTCGCCATACCACTGGCGCTCATCGGTGTTATCTGGGGACACCTGCTGATGGGGCTGGATATGACCATGCCCAGTATGATTGGCTTCGTATCGCTGTCTGGTATTGTCGTGAATGACTCGATATTGCTGGTGGAGTTTGTCAAATATCGCACACAGGAAGGCTTGTCTTTACATGATGCAGCCAGCCAGGCTGTGCGTGACCGCTTCCGGGCTATTCTTCTCACATCGATTACAACCATTGCCGGCATGCTGCCGCTACTGTCCGAAACCAGTACCCAGGCACAGATATTAATTCCGCTGGTCACCAGTATTGTCTTTGGTCTGCTGGCCTCAACCGTGTTGATCCTGTTGGTGTTGCCGGCGCTGTATGCGATCCTCGAAGACATCGGCTATGTGAAATACAGCAATGAGGAACTGGATATGCTGGATACTGGTCCCTGGCCTTTACAGGATTAGCCACATAAGCATGGTGTAGCGCAGCATTTTCCCGATAGCGATATAGAGGAAACTCATGGCAGGGGTGGTCTTGAGCCAGCCGGCGGCAATGCATAGTGGATCGCCGATGAAAGGAACCCAGGAAAGTAACAGGGCAGGGCTTCCCCATCGCTGAATTGTTTTAAGCGCCCTGGCGTGTGCAGGTTTGGTAAGTTGTTCGGCCGGATAGCGTATAGCAACCAGCCTGCCCATACCCCACGAAATCATCCCGCCTATTGTGTTGCCGACTGCGACGGCTAGCAGTAGTTGTATAGCCAATTCGGGTGTATCAATTAGTGCAATACTGAATATTGCTTCAGAGTTGCCGGGTAATATCGTTGAAGATAACAGTCCGCTGATAAATACCAGCCAGTAGATGGAATGGAACACGATAGGGATTTAGCAGGAGAAGGTTAATAGGGGTCGCAACATCGGGGTGACATCGTATAATCATCGTTTTCAGTTGCCCCAAGTATAACGTTTAATGAGTCGTATCGATGACATACTCAATGTAGTCCCCGTGTTTGGTGAACTGGAACATTCACCGATTGGTCTGGGTATGGCGGCACTGGGACGACCTGGTTATATCAATCTGGATCATGGCGCGGATATCGTCGACCGGGATCCTCAGGCAATGCAGCAGCACGCGTTGTCAGTGCTGGATGAGGCCTATGCCATGGGTGTTCGCTATTTCGATACAGCAGCCTCTTACGGTGCCGGTGAAGAGTTTCTGGGTGAATGGGTATTTGATCGCGGTTTTCACACACAGGGCGTTACTGTGGCCTCCAAATGGGGTTATACCTATACCGCCGACTGGCAGGTGGATGCAGAAGTGCACGAGGTAAAAGAGCATACGCTTGAGAACCTGAACCGGAGCCTGGTGTGGAGCTGCCTGCGGCTGGGCCAGGCGATGATGATATACCAGATTCACTCGGCAACCTTTGACAGTGGCGTGCTGGAGAACCCTGAAGTGCTCGGACGGCTGGCCGAAATCAAACAGGATGGACGTTTAATCGGTTTAACAGTCAGTGGTACACGTCAGGCAGAACTCATTGATCGTGCAATGGAGATCAGCATTGATGGCGATCCCCTGTTCGGGGTAGTACAGGCCACCTGGAACCCCCTTGAAACCTCTGCGGCACAGGCACTGGCCCGGGCGAAAGATGCCGGCTGGGGCGTGATTGTGAAGGAGGCCATGGCCAATGGGCGGTTGACCGAGCGTAATCAGGAGAGCGGCTTTCAGCACAAGCAGGCCATATTGCGGCAACAGGCAGAGCGGCTGGGCTGTACGCAGGATGCCCTGGCGATTGCGGCAGCAGTGAACCAGCCCTGGTCGGATGTCACCTTGAGCGGCGCGGCCAATGTTGAGCAGTTACGTTCCAATCTGAAGGGGCTGGATGTGTGCTGGGATGATGAAGCGGCACAGGCATTGTTTGAATTGAGCGAACCGGTAGTGGAATACTGGGCTACTAGGTCTGCACTGAAATGGAATTGATGGTCTAAATAGTCTGGAACAAAAATGTACTGAACCAAGCCTGGACTTTTGTCAGGTATAAGAACTGATACTCCCCTAGTCTACCAATATGGTGGTAGTGCAGGCAGTCCTCAACAGGCGTAAAATCAGGCGATTGAATCTTTGCGTTATTTTCTCTGCAGTGATCATTGGTTGTGGAGACAGGATTTTTATCTTTGGGGGTGTTTTTATCATGACAGACGAACAGGAAAATGTAATGGCAGAGCAGGTTGATGAGGCTGTTGAAGAAAGTCCACAGGAGATAGAGGACCGGTTAAGGCTGAAAAAATTGCGTAAAAAGGCACTTCGTCGTTATCTCCGCGAGGAGGAGTTGAAACCCTATCAGGCCGAGCTGATCAAAATGCAGCAATATCTCGAAGAGAGCCAGACTCGAATGATCATCCTCTTTGAGGGGCGTGATGCCTCGGGTAAGGGTGGAACGATCCGACGCGTTACCCGCTATATGAATGAAAAACACAATCGTGTCGTCGCCCTCGGTAAGCCAACCGAGAGTGAGAAAACACAGTGGTTTTTTCAGCGTTATGTACAGCAGTTTCCGCGTGGTGGTGAGGTCGTCCTGTTCGATCGTAGCTGGTACAACCGCGCCATGGTGGAGCCGGTGTTCGGTTTTTGTACCGATAAAGAGCACAAGGATTTTATGCGGGGTGTCGCCGGATTCGAAAAGGACCAGGTTCGCAATGGAACGGTCCTGATAAAACTCTATTTCAGTGTTGACAAGGAAGAACAGAATCGCCGGTTTGAACGCCGAAAAAATGATCCGCTACGGCAGTGGAAATTGAGCGAGGTGGATGTGCAGGCGCAGGAGCGTTGGGATGACTTTACCAATGTGAAGTATGAAATGCTGAAAAAGACCCATACAACCCATGCACCCTGGACGATGATCCGTTCAAATGACAAGCACCTGGCACGACTCAATGTCATGAAGGTTATCCTGAATTCGGTTCCCTATGGGCGTCTGAACAGCGAACTTGATTTTGTCCCCGATCCGGGAATCGTGGTTTCCGGTTCGCGGGAACTCGAGATGATGGAAGCTGAACGGTTACGTACCGGCAAGCTCGAAGGTTAAGTCTCGTGGCAAAGTGAGGGTGAAAACTGACTCAAAAAAAAGGCCGGTAATACCGGCCTTTTTTTTGGAGTGTGTAAAAAGGGGTTAGGCTTTCGCTGCTTCCCTTTCCTTTACTTCCTTGATGACTTCATCCGCGACATTCTTCGGACATGCCGCGTAGTGTGAGAATTCCAT
>JAPHTU010000004.1 GCA_026196145.1 Gammaproteobacteria bacterium | reverse complement strand
CGTATTCCAGCTACCGCAAAAAAACTAAACCGTTTCACACAATTATTGTAGCAGTAAAAACAAAAAGCCCGGCGTTGCCGGGCTTTTTATAAAAGCTAAAACTAGTTTTTATCCTTGTCGACCAATGCATTGGCAGCAATCCATGGCATCATTTTGCGCAGCTCGGCTCCCACTGTTTCGATTGGGTGACTGGCGTTATTACGACGACATGCCGTCATCTCTGGATAATTTGCCTGGCCTTCAAGAATAAACTTCTTCGCATACTGGCCATTCTGAATGTTCTCCAGTGCCTCACGCATCGCCCAGCGGCTTTCATCGTTGATTACCTTTGGACCAGTGACATACTCACCATATTCTGCATTATTGGAAATAGAGTAGTTCATATTGGCAATACCGCCTTCGAACATCAGATCTACAATCAGTTTCAGTTCATGCAGGCATTCGAAGTAAGCCATTTCCGGCGCATAGCCGGCCTCAACCAGTGTCTCAAAACCTGCCTTCACCAGTTCGACTGCGCCACCGCAGAGTACGGCCTGTTCACCAAACAGATCGGTCTCGGTTTCATCCTTGAAGGTGGTTTCAATAATTGCGGTACGGCCACCACCAACACCGGAGGCATATGAAATCGCAATATCCTTCGCATTACCGGTAGCATCCTGAAATATTGCAATCAGATCCGGCACACCACCACCCCTGACAAACTCCGAACGCACAGTATGACCAGGTGCCTTTGGGGCAATCATGATGACGTTCAGATCAACACGAGGGACAATCTGGTTGTAATGAATACTGAAACCATGTGCAAAGGCGAGCGTTGCACCTTTTTTGATATTTGGCTCAATTTCATCCCTGTATAACTGGAACTGAAACTCGTCAGGCGTCAGGATCATGACCACGTCTGCATCCTTAACTGCCTCTGCCGTGCTTTTAACGGTCAGGCCCGCACCTTCTGCCTTGGCTGCTGAAACCGAACCCTCACGTAGCGCAACGGTTACATCTACACCCGAATCCTTCAGGTTATTGGCGTGGGCATGGCCCTGTGAACCATAACCGACGATGGTGACTTTCATCCCCTGGATAATGGATAAGTCAGCGTCCTTGTCATAATAAATATTCATTTCTATCCTCGATACGAAGTAATACTCAATTGATAATTCATTGTGTCTGTCGTTGGAACCGCTTATAACGAAAGTGCACGGTCGCCACGGGCGATACCGTTAACGCCTGATCGCACCACTTCCAGTATGCATGCCTTATCGACCGCATCGATAAAGGCATCCAGTTTCTGCACGGTACCGGTGACTTCCACGGTATAAGTCTTGTCGGACACGTCAAGCACACGGGCCCGAAATATTTTCACCAGGCGCATGATGTCATCACAGACAGTGCGTGACGTAGCGCTCACCTTGATTAACATCATCTCGCGTTCTATATGAGAACCTTCCGTCAGATCGATCAGCTTTACCACCTCAACCAGCTTGTTGAGTTGCTTGGTTATCTGTTCAATGATGCCGTCCGTTCCGACCGTCACTATCGTCATACGCGACAGCGAGGGATCATCTGTTGGTGCAACAGACAACGACTCAATGTTGTAGCCACGCGCAGAGAACAACCCTGACACCCTGGATAGCGCGCCTGCCTCATTTTCCAGCAGTAAAGATATTATATGTCGCATTTGCTCACTCGATCTGTCAGGAAAACCCTAGATCAGAATCATTTCATTTTGCCCGCCGCCCGCGGGAATCATCGGATAAACATTTTCTTTCGGATCCGTCCTGAAATCCATGAAGACCAGTCTGTCCTTTATCTTCATTGCTTCCTTCAGCCTGGACTCCACATCACCCGGCTTATCGATCAGCATACCCACATGACCATAGGATTCAGTCAGTTTCACAAAATCCGGCAATGAATCCATGTAAGACATGGCATAACGACCTTGATAAAAGAACTCCTGCCATTGACGAACCATACCCAGATAACCGTTATTTAACAGGATAATCTTGAGCGGCAGATTGTACTGCAGACAGGTTGAAAGCTCCTGTATACACATCTGTATGCTGCCTTCACCTGTGATACAGGCAACCGTTT
>JAPHTU010000017.1 GCA_026196145.1 Gammaproteobacteria bacterium | reverse complement strand
GTCAGCTATGTGGATCGTATTATTGATATGTCTCAGGAAGAGGCTGAACAAACAACCCGGTCACTGGCAACACGTGAAGGTATATTGGCCGGTATATCATCCGGCGGTGCTGTAGCCGCAGCCATCCAGGTGTCGCGTGAGGTGGATAATGCCATTATTGTTGCCATTATCTGCGATCGTGGCGACCGATATCTTTCAACTGGTGTTTTCCCCGCTGAGTAAATTGCCTGTGTTAAAGCAGGTCTTGATGGTCTGTTGCCTTACTCCAGCCGTGTTTGAGGCGGTTGCGATAGACAGTATTGATATCACTATCGGGCAGCTGCACTATGATGATCAGTCTGCCAGCGATATCCATGCCGGATTACAACTAAACTCGGATTCATCCGTAGACCTTGATATAAAAGCAAGGGTCCTTGATGAGGAAGTGGCAGTGAAGGGTAGTCTGCGGGATAAACATTGGCAGGCCACCACAGAGATACAGACAACGACCACGGATCTGCTGAGGCATTATCAACGTCTGGTAGGTGAAACCCTACAGTGGCAGGTAAATGGTCATACAGAAATCGCATTGTCAGCATCCGGCACGACGACTGATTTTACCCAGCCTCACGTTAACTATAAATTAACGTTAAATCGCCTGACCGGAGAGCTGCCCGAAGTGGCTACGGCATTTGAAGGGCTGAGTATGGTCATTACCGGAGAGGCCAGTTACAGACAATCCCGTTTAGCGGGGAACAGCACAGTGCAATTTGAATCAGGACTGCTGGCATACAAGGATTTGCTACTGGAGCCGATAGCGGGCGCAATTCAAATAAAGTCAAAATTCTCAGTCGATGATCATCGTATACAGTTGACCGATTTCAGTCTTGATGATCCCGGTGGTTTACAGATCATGATGCCTGTCTTCAGTGCTGACATGATTAACTATACGGACCAACATGAAGTTATATTGGATGTGGCAGCAACCAGCTTTCCACATGTATATAAGGCATGGGCACAGCCCATGTTATACGGCACGGTGCTGGAAGATGTAGAGACTGAAGGGAGTTTTACGGCGTCACTATCAATTAAAAATAAAGAGATAAAGCAGCTTTCTATAGATTTACAAAATGTGAGTTTGTCAGACAAGGCAGGCCGCTTTTCCGTGTATGGGTTGTCAAGCCGTCTGGATAGCCATGATGGTTTTGAAAATGGTCAGTTATCGCTATCGTGGCAGGGCGCTGAATTGTATAGGCTGTTACTTGGTGCGTCTGATCTGGGGTTTGATATCAGGGATAACAATCTGGCCGTGACTTCACCTTTCACTATCCCCTTATATGATGGTGAACTAAAGGTCTTCAAGTTGTCCATTGAGGATCTGCAAGCAGATCATCCGGCCGTGGTATTCGATGGAATCCTGACACCGGTTAGCCTGGCGTCACTTTCCAGCGCGATGGGCTGGCCAACTTTCCATGGCAGTATTTCCGGGGTGATACCGGGCGTACGTTATGATGATTCAGGATTAACAGTGGATGGCATCCTGCTGGCCCGGGCATTTGACGGGACATTCAAGATTCAGCGCCTCCAAATGAGCGATTTACTCAGCCCCTTGCCCAGGCTGTCAGCAGATTTCGGGGTTGAGCAACTTGATCTGGAAAAGCTGACCCGCGCCTTTGACTTCGGTCGAATTGAGGGAAAACTCAGTGGCCATATTGAGGGCCTGAATATGGTTGCCTGGAAGGCACATACTTTTGATGCGTTTTTCTATACACCAGAGGATGATAAGAGTCGGCACGTCATCAGCCAGCGGGCGGTGGATAACCTGACCAGCCTGTCCGGCTCAGATATCGGCAGTGTGCTGTCCCGCACTTATCTACGTTTTTTTGAAAATTTTCGTTATGACAAACTGGGTGTCAGCTGTATTTTAAGGAATGACGTGTGCCGGATGAATGGTATCGAGGCCGCCACTGGTAGCGGCTACTACATTATGAAAGGCGGGCTTCTGCCACCACGACTGGACATTATCGGTTACTCGCATGAGGTTGACTGGCCTGGCCTGCTGGGTCGGTTGGAACGCGTAATGTCTGACAATGCGCCGGTGATACAGTAAGATATAGCCAATCGTTTTCAGGAGCCTGTCATGCTTAATATTCGTTCTCTGTCCATTGTCTGGCTGTTTTTCTTTCTGACATCATGCGTCACCATTAACGTCTATTTCCCGGCTGCAGCAGCAGAAGAGGCAGCTGACAAGATTATCGAACAGGTGCTGGGCGAAGACGCGAAACAAGGCGCCATGCTGCAACCCAGGAACGACAGCAGCCAGCAATATGAAATCAATTTTCATCCGGCGCGTATCCTTGCTGGCTTTCTGGATATCATGGTGCCAAGCGCGCATGCCGCAGCCAATATTGATATATCCAGCCCGGCCATCAACAAGCTGGAATCCTCCATGCAGGCAAGGCATGGCGTGTTGTCTCCCTATTTCAAGGCAGGTGCGATCGGTTATGACGCGAATGGCCTGGTTGCCATTCGTGACCAGTCCGCTGTTGGCCTGAGAGAGCGAGGCAAGCTCAAACAGCTGGTTGCACAGGAAAATCGGGACCGCAATGCCTTGTATAAAGAGTTAGCGCGCGCCAATGGTCACCCGGAATGGGAGACACAGATACGTGATACCTTTGCGCGACGCTGGGTAGCCAAGGCACCAGGTGGTTGGTATTACCAGGATTCTTCAGGAAACTGGCACCAGAAGTAAGTTCACACGGCTGACCAGGCACAAATCTGTTTCTCCTGATTTGTTACAGTCACGCGGGCTCAGGCTGGGTGGCTGTGGCCGGAACTGCCTGAAGTCAAAATATTGAATGGGATTAACTACTGGCTATGTCGTTAAATAATATTTTTGTTTTTGATATCGAAACCATCCCCGATCTGGAGGCCGGGCGCCGTATATACGGCCTTGACGGTCTGTCTGATGAAGATACGGCCAAGGCCATGTTTCATATCCGCAATCAGGAAACAGGCGGGTCTGAATTCATGCGTCATCATCTACACCAGATCGTCGCCATATCGGTAGTCTTCAAAAGCAAGGATAAAATCAAGGTATGGACATTAGGTGATCGTGATGCAGGCGAGAAGGAAATTCTGCAACGTTTTTTCGATGGCATAGAACGCTATACGCCGACCCTGGTGAGCTGGAACGGGGGCGGTTTTGATTTGCCGGTTATCCACTATCGTGCACTCAAACATGGAGTCAGGGCGCATCGCTACTGGGAAACAGGACAGGATGATCAGTCTTTCAAATGGAATAATTACATCAGCCGTTACCATTCGCGGCATACTGATTTGATGGACCTGCTGGCAGCCTATCAGCCCAGGGCCGTGGCGCCACTGGACCAGATTGCGTCCATGCTGGGTTTTCCGGGCAAGATGGGCATGGACGGTTCCAAGGTGTTTGATGCCTGGTTGAGCGGACAAATCGATGCCATCAGAGACTATTGTGAAACCGACGTACTCAATACCTGGCTGGTGTACCTGCGGTTTGAGTTGATGCGTGGTGTGATTGATGAAGCGACATATGAGCAGGAGTGCGAGTCATTACAGCAGCATCTGCAAGAGTCGGACAAGGCGCACTTGCAGGAATTCCTGCAAAATTGGCAAAGTGTTTAAGCGAGTAACTGCCTGTGGCCAGGAAGAGAAGTCGGCGTAAGCCGGTACCGGAAGGCTTGTTTGAAGCCAGCATTGATTCACTCACCTCGGATGCACGTGGTATTGCCCGCATTAACGATAAGGTAACCTTTATTGACGGGGCCTTGCCGGGCGAAGTTGTGAAATTTCGCTATAGTCGTTGTAAATCCAAATACGACGAGGGTGTAGTCGAGCAGGTGGTCTCTGCATCCCCAGACCGCGTTGAGCCACGATGTCAATATCATTTAATCTGCGGTGGTTGTTCGCTGCAGCATTTAAGTCCTGAAGCACAGATCCGGATGAAACAGCAGACATTGCTGGATAGTCTGCAACAAATCGGCAAGGCTTCTCCTGTTGAGGTATTGTCACCCATCACCGGGGACTATTGGGGGTATCGGCGCAAGGCGCGACTCGGCGTGCGTGATGTAAAGGCAAAGGGCAGGGTGCTGGTGGGGTTTCGTGAAAAAAGCAATCGCTACCTGGCAGATATTCACTCGTGTGAGGTGCTTGATCACTCGGTTGGTCACCGCCTGGATGCGCTGTCCGATCTGGTTGGTGCGATGCATGGGCGACAAGTTATCGCCCAGATAGAGGTCGCTGTGTCAGATGATGAAACTGCGCTGGTTTTCAGGCACCTGGAAAAGCTGGACGAGCATGACCTTGAAATGCTGACCGACTATGCAAAGCAGCAGGGGCTGATCATTTATTTACAGCCGGGTGGGCCGGAGACGATTACCCCTTTATGGCCATTAACTCCCCACTTGAAATACACCATCCCCGGCTATGATATACAGATAGGATTCCTGCCAGGTGACTTTACCCAGGTCAATGCCTCAATCAATCTGAAGATGGTTTCTGCCGCGATTGAGTTATTGCAGTTACAAGCAGGTGACTCGGTACTTGACCTGTTTTGTGGGCTGGGAAATTTTACCAGCGCTATTGCGCGTTCGGCTGAACAGGTGACGGGTGTTGAGGGAGATGCCGGCCTGGTCGATCGTGCCCGCCAGAATGCAGCAACGAATCAGCTGGATAACATCCAGTTTCACACAGCCAATTTATTTGAAGATATTTCCTTGCAGGCCTGGAGCAACCGGCAATACGACAAATTATTACTGGATCCGCCACGATCCGGAGCACAGGCCGTAGTAGAGCAGATCAACAGGATAAACCCGGATAGAGTAGTTTATGTTTCCTGTCATCCTGCATCGCTGGCACGTGATACTGAAGTACTGCTGAGAAGCGGTTACCGTTTGTTGCAGGCAGGTGTGATGGATATGTTTCCACATACCATGCATGTTGAATCCATTGCCGTGTTTGAAAAAGCAGGTAAAAATC
>JAPHTU010000103.1 GCA_026196145.1 Gammaproteobacteria bacterium | reverse complement strand
GTCTTCTTTTGATTCTTAAGTTCCGCCTTCTTTTCATCCTTGGACTTGCCGTTCTTCAGATGCCCGGACAACTGCGATTCTTTTACCTGCAGGAACTCCTTGTCCGTACTACGCGCAACCTTGATGGAATGCAATTCAATATCCGGCACAATGCCCTTGGCCTGTATAGAGTTACCCGAAGGCGTGTAGTAGCGGGCCGTGGTCAACTTGATCGCATCACCATTATTCATCGGTAAAATCGTCTGCACAGAACCCTTACCAAAGGTCTTCTCGCCCAGAATAATTGCGCGCTTGTGATCCTGCAAGGCACCGGCAACAATTTCGGAAGCCGAGGCAGAACCACCATTGACAATCACGACCATGGGTACGCCATCAATCATATCGCCAGGCTTGGCATGGAAACGGCTGGCTGAATCCTTGGTACGTCCTTCGGTATATACGATGAGCCCGTCTTCAAGAAAGATATCCGAGACACTCACCGCACCATTCAACACGCCGCCCGGATTGTTACGCAGATCAAGCACCACACCTTTCACGGGCCCCTTGTCCTCTGTGCGCAGGCGTTCAATCGCCTTTCTCAGTAACTCCGCGGTATGTGACTGAAACTGCGTGATGCGCAGATAATAATAGCCCGGCTCAAGGGCACGAGACTTGACACTTGTTACCTTGATCACCGCACGAACAATTTTAATCTTGAGCGGCTTTTCCTCGCCTTCGCGCACGATGGTCAGCACAATGGGATCGCCCGGTTTACCGCGCATCATCTTGACTGCTTCATCCAGGCTAATGCCCTTAACCGACTTGTCATCCAGTCGAATAATGATATCACCCGCCTTGACTCCGGCGCGTTGGGCAGGCGTATCATCGATCGGTGCGATCACCTTGACGAAACCATCTTCCAGACCGACCTCAATACCCAAACCACCGAACTCACCCGTTGTACCTTCATGCAGGTCTTTATACTCCTCGTCATTCAGATAGGAGGAATGCGGGTCCAGCCCGGACAACATACCGCGGATGGCGCTTTCCATTAATGTCTTGTCTTCTACCGGTTCGACATAGTCTTTCTTGACCCTGGAAAAAATATCCGCAAATACCCGTATCTCATCAAACGGGATGGTGACCTTGGATTGTTCCTTGCTGTCCGATTCCTGATTTGCGAGTTCCTCGTATGCGAACAATGGCGACATAAAGGCCATGCATAAACAAATCAGGCCAGCCGTAAATCTCCTGACAGCCCTGTTCAAATAATCCTGCTTCATATTGCCTTCCATATTCCTGATCTTGCATTAAATAAACAACCAGTCCCTGATAACCGGCCCGCCAGCCTACCCGCTTGGCGGAGGTTTACCCCTGGCACACCACTTTACCGGATTAACCGGCTTGCCATCATGCCGGATTTCAAAATACAGTCCGGTGCGATTTTGGCCGCCCGAATCACCGACGCTGGCGATCACTTCACCTGGCTCAACCCACTCACCCGTATCTTTATATACGCTCTCATTATGCCCGTACAGGCTCATGTAACCATCTCCATGGTCCATGATCAACAATAATCCGTAACCACGCAGCCAGTCAGAAAACGCCACCCGCCCCCGCGCTATCGCAACCACATCACTACCCCGGTCTGCACCGATCACTACGCCGGACCAGGGTTTGCCACTGTCCCCGCGCGCGCTGCCAAACCGTGTGGCAATTTTTCCTGCATTTGGCCATGGCAATTGCCCCTTGAACTGAGAGAAGGATTTGACGCTGGCCGCAGACATGGGGATATCACTCAACATATCTGTCAACGACTTGAGGATCCGTTTCAGGGCGCGCTCATCCTTGCGCAACTGGCTCAGTTGCTGCCCCTCACTGTCTATATCCCTGCGGATATCATCCAGCACCAACTGTTTTTGCTCCTTTATCTCACCCAGTTTTGCCAGTTCCTGCTCCTGCTTGTATTTCAGGCGTTCCAGCGTGCGTGACTGAAGTTGCAGGGCGTGTTGCGCCTTTTCAAGCTCTTCCAGTCGCTGATTGACACGTTTAATCTGCGCCACACGTTGGCGACTGAAATAATCGTGATAGGTCATCATGCGTGAAAAAAGCGCCGGGCTTTCCTGATTCAAAATAAGACGGACATCGCCGTGGCGATCGATTTTATAGGCGGAGCGAAGTAACTCACCCAGACGCTGTTGCTCCACATCCAATGCCTCTTCACGTGCGACCTTGACCGACTGTAACTCGCGCCAGCGGGTTTCCTGCAGCCCATAATCCTTACGGATAATATGCAGGCGACGACCGATATAACTGATCTCCTTTTCGGCCTGCATCAGGTCTGCCTGTATGCCTTTTTTGTCGCTTTCTGCCTGCTGGATATGTTGAACGCTCTGCTCAATCTGGGAACGGATTTCCTTCAGCTGCTGACGTTTTTCACTCGTATCCTGCGCGCCGGCCTGTAGCCAGGGAGTTACAACAAGGAGAACGAATATCGGTAACCGAAAATTCACCGCAGAACAAGAAAACCTATTCGTCAGCAAATTCAATGAGTGAGCGACCGGTCATCTCTTCGGGTTGCTCCAGATCCATCATGCTCAGCAAGGTTGGCGCAAGATCCGATAGCGCACCATTATCCAGCAGGTTTGCCGGACGCCCGATATAAATAAGTGGCACCGGATTCGTGGTGTGCGCCGTGTGTCGTTGCATTGTTTCAATATCGAACAACAGTTCAGCATTTCCATGATCTGCCGTTATCAGGGCTTCACCACCAACAGCATCCAGAGCTTCGACTACCCGTTTAAGGCACTCATCAATTTTCTCCACCGTGATAATGACCGCATCCTGATTACCCGTATGACCAACCATATCCGTATTCGCATAATTACAGATAATCAGGTCATATTTCTCGCCATGAATTGCCTCAACCAGGCGATCCGTTACCTCATCTGCACTCATCTCGGGCTGCAGGTCGTAGGTGGACACATCAGGTGATGGCACCAATATACGGTCCTCCCCTTCGAATACCGTTTCGACACCACCATTAAAGAAAAAGGTGACATGCGCATATTTTTCGGTCTCT
>JAPHTU010000022.1 GCA_026196145.1 Gammaproteobacteria bacterium | reverse complement strand
TCTTCACGTCCTTCACAACGTGTAGCGTCCAGATGCTCATCAACGGCATCAATAATATCTGCAATGGTAATACCTGTCGCTTCACGGGCCAGGCGGTAACCACCGCCGGGACCCCGAACACCTGCTACCAGGCCAGCCTTGCGCAGGCGTGCAAATAATTGTTCCAGATAAGAAAGTGAAATACCCTGACATTGAGAGATTTCCGCCAGGGTTACGGGGTTTTTGCCGTCATTCAGCGCCAGATCCAGCATGGCTGTCACAGCATAACGTCCCTTAGTTGATAATTTCATGAGGCACCAATAAGAAAAAAATAAGAAGAAGTATTAGCCGGATCTTATATAGATAGCGGTGTCATGTCAACAAAAACATTAATGCATGAAGGGTAAATGAGCGACCCCAGTTGATGTTATTTGTCTTATATTACAAAGAGTTAGAATTATCTTGTCGATATTTATGTGGAGTTAAGCAAATTCGACCAGTTAATACCCGGCTTTTCCTGAGGGAATCCGTGGCCAAATTTAAGACAGTGATTAAGCCATTTATGCAGAAACTGATTCATGCGCCATCGCCATTGCATGGTGGATTGGCAGGCACTTTTTTCCAGCCACTGAAATGTATCCGGGTCATTACGACAACATGACATAACCTCCGCCTGGTGCGCATCGTGGTAGATGCGAATTTTCAGATCAGGGGTGCGAATAACCTGCCCTTTATCGACATTGAGCAGATAGGTTAGTAAAACCGTTGTTGTATAACGACTGCGCTGGATAATTTGCAGATGCAGGGTCACGTCATCAAAGCGAATTGAACGGCTTTCACCCTCCAGCTCGTCCAGTTGCTGAACGAGTTGCCTGAAACGAACATAGTTGTCTTCATACAGGCTCATCAACTCCCCGAATCCCCTGCTGGAGTCTTTGATTTGCTGCAGTTGTTTGATGGCTATGGACATTAGAGGCAGCATAGCACAGTGATTTTGAATGTCATGACTTGACATTTTGCGTTTCTAGACGGCTTTATTGCGTCTCCAGAAAGTGTGTACAATACAGGGCTGACAGGTAAACGGAAGCGGCAGTCAATCATGCCCATTAGTCAATCAAGTCAACTCTATAAGCAACTTGTCCAGCAACTACCTGCTGAACGTCTACTGGTTTCTTCAGAGTCATTGGCGCCTTATGAGTGCGACGGCCTGTCTGCGTATCGCCAACTACCTTTAATGGTGGTTCTACCCGTCGATATTGAAGAAGTTCAATACATACTCAAGGTTTGCTTTTCGCTTGATGTTCCGGTTGTGGCTCGCGGCGCAGGCACCAGTCTATCGGGCGGCGCATTGCCGGTTGAAACGGGTGTGGTACTCAGCCTGGCTAAATTCAATGAAATACTTTCCATTGATGGACACAATCGTACCGCACGTGTGCAACCAGGTGTTCGTAATCTTGCGATATCAGAAGCCGCCAAACCCTACGGCCTGTATTATGCCCCCGACCCTTCTTCCCAGATAGCCTGTTCCATCGGCGGTAATGTTGCAGAAAATGCCGGTGGCGTGCATTGTTTAAAATATGGCCTGACTGTACATAACATACTTGAATTAAAGCTATTAACGATAGAAGGCGATCTATTAACAATCGGCTCACAGGCACTCGACAGTCCCGGCTATGATTTACTCGCGTTGATGACCGGCTCCGAAGGCATGCTCGGCATCATTACAGAAATTACGGTAAAGCTGTTACCGATACCTGATACGGCACGCGTTCTGTTGGCCGCCTTCGATGACATAGAGAAGGCAGGCAATGCAGTAGCCAATATTATTGCTGCCGGCATTATCCCTGCGGGACTGGAAATGATGGATAACCCTTCTATTTGTGCAGCAGAGGATTTTATCCACGCAGGTTATCCAACCGATGCAACTGCGATACTACTATGTGAGCTGGATGGTACGGAAAGCGATGTCTCCAGCCAGCTGATTACGGTAAAACAGGTATTGGAACACAACGGCGCAACAGAAATTCGGATTGCCGAAGACGAGGCACAACGTTTGATTTTCTGGGCCGGGCGTAAATCTGCCTTCCCTGCTGTCGGCAGGTTGGCACCGGATTATTACTGTATGGATGGCACCATTCCCAGAAAGCACCTGGGCACAGTACTTAAACGTATTAATGAACTCTCGCTTGAACATGGGCTAAAAGTTGCCAATGTGTTTCATGCGGGCGATGGTAATCTGCATCCCTTGATCCTGTACGATGCCAACAATCCGGGTGAACTGGAAAATGCCGAACATTTTGGTGGCAAGATCCTGGAACACTGTGTAGAGGTTGGCGGAAGCATCACCGGTGAACATGGCGTAGGCGTAGAGAAAATTGATCAAATGTGTGTGCAATTCCAGACACAGGAGCTGGAGCAATTCCATGCCATCAAACATGCCTTTGATCCTGCCGGGCTGTTAAATCCCGGCAAGGCCGTGCCTGAACTACACCGCTGTGCGGAACTGGGGGCAATGCATGTGCATCATGGCCAACTGCCTCACCCCGAACTGGAACGCTTCTAATGTCTGACGATAGTCAACAACTGGCGCAGCAGGTCAGGGATGCCTTTGAGAAAAAGACACCACTGAGCATCCAGGGAACACAATCCAGATCGTTTCTCCGATATTCGGAGCATGGCAACAAGCTCAGCACACTGGAGCATTCGGGTATTGTTGCCTACGAGCCAACCGAACTGGTCATTACGGTTCGTGCAGGTACTTCTATCGCCTCGGTACAGGATACACTTGCAGAGCATAAGCAGTCACTGGCCTTTGATCCTCCCCGCTTTGCGCAGAGCGGTACCATTGGTGGCACTGTCGCTAGCGGGCTATCAGGTCCATCCCGACCATGGATGGGTGCCGTACGTGACCACGTACTGGGCACACGTATTATCAATGGTAAGGGAGACATCATGAGTTTTGGCGGTCAGGTGATGAAGAATGTTGCCGGCTACGATGTATCAAGACTGATGTGCGGTGCATTTGGCACACTCGGCGTCATACTTGATGTCTCGTTCAAGGTATTGCCCATACCCGAATCTTCATCAACACTTGTATTTGAATATGATGCACAAAATGCCATTGACCATGTCAATGAATGGTCGGCCCAAACGGTACCACTTAACGGTGCCTGCTGGTCTGCAGGCAAATTATATATTCGTCTGAGTGGAACGGACGCGGGTGTGAAGACAGCAATTAATACGATAGGCGGAGATGTTTATACTGACAATGATTTGCTCTGGGACGAGCTGCGTGACCAGAAAAATAGCTTTTTTAATAATGCCGGTTACTGGCGCCTTTCATTACCACCTGCAACGCCCGTATTATCAATTGAGGGTGAATGGCTACTGGATTGGGGCGGAGCACAACGCTGGTTAAAATCCAGCGAACACCCTGACAAGATACGACAGATGACGGTCGAACGTGGCGGTCATGCTGAACATTGGCATGGTAAAGATAAAAACCTGTTACGTATGCCTCTGGATAGTATCGTTCATCGTTATCATAAAAACCTGAAAGATGCCTTTGATCCGGCGCATATCCTGAATAATCATGCCCTTTATTCCGACCTATAAGCATGCAAACCAGACTGACTGATACTTTCCTTGCGACCGGGTTTGGCAAACGCGCTGATACGATTTTACGCAAGTGCGTGCATTGTGGATTTTGCAATGCGACATGTCCAACCTACCAGTTGCTGGGAGATGAACTGGATGGTCCCCGTGGCCGGATATACCAGATCAAGCAACTACTGGAAGGCAATACAACAACACGAGAAACACAGACCCACCTCGACCGTTGTTTAACCTGTCGAAATTGTGAAACCACCTGCCCGTCCGGTGTTGATTACGGCGAATTACTCGGCATAGGACGAGAGCTTGTTGAACAAACAGTCAGCAGAAGCCCGTGGGACCGGTTCAGGCGTTGGTGTATTCGGGAGACACTCGCCTATCCCATGCGCTTTAAATCGCTGTTACGACTAGGTCAACTATTCAGGCCATTGGCACCCGTTAAATTGCGCAAGCTGATCCCGGCCTATCAAGTCGCAGCTGAATGGCCAGATTCGATACGACACTCACGGAAAGTCTTGTTACTGCAAGGATGTGCGCAACCCGCCCTATCACCATCTATCAACCAGGCCGCGGCCGAGGTGCTGGACCGGCTGAATATTTATGCCATACCTGAAACCCCGGCAGCCTGTTGCGGCGCACTCCATCACCACACTTCTGCACAAGATGAAGCACTGGATTTTATCCGTCATAGAATCGATGCCTGGTGGCCATATGTTGAAGATGGAATCGAGGCCATCGTATCAACTGCCAGTGGCTGTGGCGTGCATATCAAGGAATATGGACTGCTACTTGCCGAAGATCAGCAATACAGAGACAAGGCCGCACATATCAGCTCAATCACAAGGGATATTGCCGAGGTGCTGATAAAGGAAGATCTGTCACCTTTAAAAGCCTCGATTTCTCATGCAGTTGCCTATCACCCCCCCTGTACATTGCAACATGGGCAAGGACTCTCGGGCATGGTAGAAGAGATAATGAAACGAATGAGCATTGACTTAACCGCAGTGAAGGATAGTCACCTTTGCTGTGGTTCTGCCGGCAGCTATAGCCTGCTGAATCCACGGCTGGCAACCCGGCTTGGAATACAGAAAATTGACTGCTTAACCGCTGCAGAGCCAGGCCTGATTATTACGGCAAATATTGGTTGCCAACTCCATCTGGGGAGTAAGACTGACATCCCAGTCAGGCACTGGATTGAATTATTAAATAGCTAGGTAACTACTGTAATTATCAATAGGTTAATACAATAACCTAACCAATATTATTACCTATAAATTAACGATCATCCGCGGTATGTTTTTCCTTTGACTCTCTTCTTTCCTGTGCTTCCAGTGTCAATGTCGCAACCGGGCGGGCATCAAGTCGTTTCAGGCCGATTTCTTCACCGGTATCATCACAGTAGCCATAGGAACCATCCTCAATACGCTTGAGCGCCTGGTCAATCTTGGCCTGTAATTTACGATAGCGGTCTCTGGTACGTAATTCCAGCGTATGGTCACTTTCACGACTGGCGCGATCGACCTCGTCACCAACATCCTGATTACTGATGTCACGTAAATGATCAATCGTTTCCTGTGATTCTTCCATCAACTCGGCACGCCAGTCGAGCAACTTGCGCCTGAAATACGCCAGTTGCTTGTCACACATATATTCTTCTTTTTGTGTCGGCCGATATTTTGCCGGCAGTTCAATATCATCGAGTGATGACATATTTTATTCCCTTAATGTCAAAAAGCGCGCCTTTATAGCGCATCAAAAAACTTTAGGCAAATCCTTTATATGCCAGTCGCGCATTATGGCAGACTTTGCCGGGAAATCACGCCTCCAGTCCCACCGGGCATTCCACACCCGTGCCCCCTAAACCGCAGTATCCGGCGGGGTTTTTGGCCAAATATTGCTGGTGATAGTCCTCGGCATAATAAAAAACCGGCGTATCCTGAATTTCCGTGGTGATATCACCAAATCCGGCTGTCTTCAGTTGTTGCTGGTAGCGATCTTTGCTGGCATTCGCCTGCTCAAGCTGCTCGCTGGTTGTACAGTAAATGCCCGAGCGATACTGGGTCCCTATATCATTCCCCTGCCGCATACCCTGTGTTGGATCGTGTGATTCCCAGAATGTCATTAGTAACTGCTCAAAACTGATCGCATTTGGACTCCAGACAACCAGCACGACTTCATTATGCCCGGTCATACCGCTACATACCTCTTCATAAGTAGGGTTTTCAGTAAAGCCCGCTGCATAACCAGCAGCCGTGGTATATACCCCATCAAGTTGCCAGAATTTTTTTTCCGCTCCCCAGAAACAGCCGAGTCCGAATATGACCTGTTGCATTTCATCCGGAAATGGCGGTTGAATCGGATGGCTATTCACGAAATGCCGGTTGTTTACATGCATCGGCGTTGCTCTGCCGGCCAAAGCGGTATCAGGTGTTGGCAGCTGCATTTTTTTCTTGAGCATGAACATTTTCTGTAATCCCCTGTATTCTATTCACTACCTTCAGAAAGTCGTATCTAAGACCAACTATTGACAATGAAAGTTCCTGCGAACCTGAAACTCATCACATTCGATCTGGATGATACCCTATGGCCCTGTATGCCGGTCATAATGCGGGCAGAAAAGGCTTTACATAGCTGGCTTATGCAGCATGCCCCACGGCTTGCTGAAACACATGGCGTTAAAGCCCTGCGTGAGCATCGAAAGTCAATTGCAGCACAGCGGCCGGAGATTTCTCACAATCTGACATTAACCCGGCAAATATCCCTGCAAATCCTGCTGGAGCAAGCTGGCCATAATGGCGATCTTTCCCACCAGGCCATCGAAATATTCAGGCATGAGCGCAATAAGGTTACGCCCTATGACGACGTCATACCCGTGTTAAAACACCTTGCAACAAGCTATCAGCTGATTGCAGTTACCAACGGCAATGCCGACATAACCCAAACGCCGCTGGATGGATATTTTCAGCATGCGCTGACTGCGGAGGCCGTTGGCGCATCCCGACCTGATACAGCAATTTTTAATGAAGCGATGCGACTGGCCGATGTGTCCCCTGAACAAACCCTGCATGTTGGTGATGACCCCAGGACGGATATTGAGGCGGCCTATCAACTCGGCATACACAACATATGGTTGAATCGACATCAACGTCAATGGCCGGAGGAACAGCAACGGCCACACCATGAAATCAACCAGCTTGATCAATTGTTACTACTACTGAAAGACTGATGGCAGCAGTATCTATCATCATGCCCTATCGTGATGTATCGGCAACATTACGTGAATCGGTCGAGTCAATACTTGCGCAGACATTTACTGACTATGAACTGATTGCCATCAATGATCATAGCCAGGATGATTCCGGGCAAATCATGGCATCCTGGTGTGATGACAGGTTCAGGTTATTCAATAACCCGGGCCGTGGTCTGGTCGATGCGCTGAATTTCGGTTTACAGCAGGCATGTGCCCCATGGATCGCGCGTATGGATGCAGATGATGTCATGTATCCGGAAAAACTTGAAAGACAGTGGCAGCGGATACAGGATCACCCTCGGATCGATATCATCAGTTGTCAGTCCAGGTTATTCTCCGAGGCTGAAATCACCGATGGTTTTCATGAATACATGCGCTGGCAAAATCATGTATTGACGCATGAGGATTTCCATAACCATTGCTATGTCGAGATGCCATTGACCAACCCTACAGCCATGTTTCGTCAATCAATTGTGGACGACATTGGAAATTATAGAAAAGGCAACGTCCCCGAGGATTATGAGTTCTGGTTGCGGTCATTACATGCGGGATACCACTTCGAAAAATTACCACAGATATTATTTGACTGGCGTGACAGCACACAGCGCTATACACGTACTGCTCCTGCCTGTACCCGTGAGGCCTTTGACAAGGTCAGGGCTGAATATCTGGCACGTGATCCCCGTCTTCCCGAAAACAGGCCCCTGCTCTATTGTGGTGCCGGACGGATGACCCGCAAACGTGCGGAATTACTGATTGAGCGGGGCTTTCAGCCTCATGCCTGGGTCGATATTGATCCCAGGAAGGTCGGCAACAAACTGCATGGTGTGCCAGTAGTGGGGCCCGACTGGATTGCAGAAAATCGCCATCTAAAGCCTTTTATGCTCATCTACATAGCCAGCCACGGCGCACGTGATCAAATGAGTGGCTGGCTTGATAAGCATGGCTTTTGCATAGGACAGGATTATCTGGCAGTGGGTTAGGCAACCTCGATTTCCATAAACATTGGCTGGTGCAGTAACTGTTACCAGATCTGATGCTTTCTATACCGAATATACAGGTTTGTCCTTCTGTGACAGGAGTTCCTTTCTTGGAAAAACAGCCAGTAGTCCTACCCGTTGCTCCTCACCACCCAGGGTGACCTGTGCAAGGTTGACACGATAATCATCTCTACTGTCGTCCTCAATAATACGATTGAGGTGATCGACACAGAATGACATGGGAGCGACTTCGAGCATTTCCTCTGGCCGCTTTAACAGGGATGCCACCTTGGACAGGGATGCATTGAGCGTCCCTACATCCTTCGAAACTTCTACCTGCTTGTGTTCTACTTTTGCCAGTTGTGTCCGGATTCTATGAATGCGCTGTAACAGGGCATCATCATCATGCATAAGTGGCCCGAGACCTTCCTCCTGGTTTTGCAGCATGCCGAGCTGCATTTTGAGTTTTACCTCGTGTTCCTCAAGCTCGTCATTATAGGTTTGTGTTGCCATCAACTGTTTGATTGTCTGCGCGACACATTCATGCAATGCCCGCTCTCGCATATTTACCCTGAGTGATTCCTCATCGTATGAGGGATGCGTTATACGATAGTCATCAAAACTGACATTCGTCTGCAGGACCTCGCGTTTTATAATCTCTCCCTGCTGATCCATACCAAATTCCCGGGTCTCGTTCTTTCTCATGCCAACAACCATATAGGCGCAGTCTGCCGAGGGGTATTTCCTGAAAAAGTCCTGTACAGCCTGACACTTGCTAAACACCTCGGCCATTTTTTCATGGTTGGCAAACAAGGCGCGCACGGTGGCGTTTGTACGACGGCCTTCCTTGCTGAACTCTATCGGGCCCGGCAATCGTGAGCACACCTCCTCGGCATAGGCAAGCATGCGCTCGACACAGGGAAAGAGGGTTTTTTTATATTCACCCAGGCTGCGCAATCGCGGGTCAATATCATCGACCATCTTCTCAATGATCTGGTTGATATATCGGCTACGCTGGGCTTCATCAATACGCTGTTGCCGGCGCTGTGCAATCGACTCGTGAATATGGGTAATTAATTTCTGTAGTGCGATCATGGTAATCAGATTGAGTGCGTTAAATATAGTTATTATTTTTGTGGAATATGGCACTAATATCAGGGTGAGTAAATTGTGTATTTCTGAAATTATTGATCCAGATCAAAATTACACGAATATTATATTAGCCGCTCATTGTTTCCGGTTCTCATTAATATCTTCGGGGCGCAGCAGACTGACTAATTTACCCTGCCGGCGTTTTTTTATTGACGCGATCGAATCCAGACGAAAACAGGCTACCGCGCAGGTCTCCATCAACTTCCCATGGCGTGAGAGTTGTGGTGGTCTATTTGACAGATAATTGACTACATCATCCATGCCAGGATTATGTGCCACGATCATCAGGCGTTTATTCTCTGCCGCAAATACTTCGATAAATTCCAGCAGTGTTTCCTTGTCCGCAAGGTATAGCTCTTTATCTACAATAAGATGATTTTCCGGTACTGCCAGATTTTTCAATACCAGCCTGGCAGTTTCCTGTGCGCGCTGCGCTCCGGATACAATCATGCAATCGGGGATCAAATCCATCTGCTTTAGATGTAGACCCATAAACATGGCTTCCTGTACCCCGCTTTCACTCAGCGGCCTGTCCATATCACTGATGTGGCTGTGCCAGTCTGATTTAGCGTGACGCATTAGCATGAGATCAAACATGTGTCAGCTTACTCATTCGATAGCGCAATCGGGTAGTTTTTCTGCGCCGGTCCAGTTCAGGGTACTGAAGCAGACGCCGTGTAAACGCACTTCTGTTTAATTCTTTCCTGCCAAACACGCCGATATTATTTTCATAATTATCCATACTCAATCGGAAACCGTACGGGAACAAACGACGAATCCTCCGACTTGTCCACCATGCTGCTAATTTCAAATCCATAAATGACATAAAATTCATCACCAATAGTCCCGATGGCGTCAACAGCTGATACATACTGGAAAACCACTTTGTATCAGGTGCAATGGCACGATGCGGCTCGCCGTTACATTCACCATATAGATCGTCAATAATGAGATCAAATGGCAAACCATCATACTGAGCAATCCATTCCATCGCATCGGCTTCGATCAGGTGAAACGGCGATCCGATAACTCCAAAATACTTTCTGGCAACATAATGATGTTGAGGATTATTGTCGATGCCAATAATAGTCTCTGCCGGAATGAAGTAATTCAGCTGGTGCATGACAGCGCCACCACCTGAGCCCAGCACCAGTATGCGCCGTAGCTTGCCGGTATCGGCAAAAAAGGCCGGAAGCATTAGCAGGTCCCAGAGATGCCCGCCTACCGGGTGTCGTGGGTTGTACTGACTATGGAACACACCATCGGTATATAAACGTCTCGTCGCACCGGCAGACCTGACCTCGTGAACAATACCGTTCACATTTCTATGCCAGAGTACCGCCATTGTCAGACAGGAGCATCCAGCCATTCGATTAAATAATAAAGTAACTGCCCCTCGGATGATTTGGACGGACCATGCACAATCGCTGCAAAGCGTTTGTTAACAGGATCTGACTTGTTGCGTGCCTGTGTCTCGTTTTCGTACACCTCGACTGCACCGGCAGAGAAGCGATTACGGCTACGCCGAGGCACATAGACAACTGCGAAACGCTGTTGGGAAACCTTGCTTCCCTTGTCCGGTGGTACCATTCCTTTCATCTAAACAGCCTTTGAAAATAGTGCGGCTTCACAATAGGGACTAACTTTCGGTTTTTACCTGTATTTGTTCAATCAGCCTGCCACCAAGGATAGAGGACAGGTTTTTAAAAAACAGTGATGATATTCTGGGGTAAAAGCGTGCAATCTGCTCAATACTTTGCCAACTGATCACCAAAACTGATGCATCTTCGGTAGCTATCGCACCAGTTCCACGCTTTTCCTCCTCATTAACACGCAACATCCCAAACAGACGACCACTTTCCGAAGACTCCTTGATGACATGTTCGCCATTATCGTCATTGAAATAAATATTTACCGAGCCATCCAGTAGTATATACATCTCGGTAGCGGGGTCACCGGATTGCATGATAGTTTCTCCTGCCTTGTATTTACGCAGGTGGCTCAACAGAATGAGCTTTTTGACCTGCCACGGCCTCATACCCCTGAATAACTTGCAGCGTGTCAATAATTTATCTTTCAAGTGTAATGACAAAACATCCCATAACGTTACCAGCCGAACACTGCTTAACAGAATGGGTGTAAGTACAAACTCTGCAACGAGGGCAACAATCATTACCGTGGCACTCAATGCGCCAAAGTGAACTATTGGCAAAAAGCTTGATTGCATCATCGCCAGAAATCCCAGCGCCAGCGCGATTGAAGTGGAAATAATAGGCAATGCCTCAGCGCGAATTGTCCGGGCTATGGCATTTGACTCATCAAATGTTTTACTGAGTTCTTCATTGTAACGAACCATGAAATGCATGGTGTCATCCACAATTACGCCAATAGAGATAACAGCGATCATGGCTGTGCCTGTATCAAGCGGGATACCCCAAAATCCCATAACACCGAACATGATGATGATGGGCAGCAGGTTTGGAGCTATAGACAACAGACCCGCATGAATATTAACGAATATTAATGAAATTATAATGAAGATTATAAGCAGAATAAGTGCCAGGGATTTTGCCTGAGCAGCAGCCATGGTATCAGCTGCATCATTCACCAGCACCGATTCTCCGGTTATTGTGACCTTGATAGCATCATCAATATTCTCATCAATGCATTTATGCAGGCGTTTCAATGCCTGGTTAAATTCATAGGACGAACCGATATGATGACGCACATGAATGACCGCCTTACTAAAATCACGGTCGATATATTGTTTCACCTCGTCGTGGTTAATAAAAATACTCAATTCGTTAATAACATAGTCATCATCGGGCAACACAATTTCACTGGTTTCATTAACCACCGAATTCATCAGTGCCATATGGTCGGCAAACGACGTTGCTTTATCAAAAACACCGGCATTATCAATTCGATTGGTCAGGGAGCTTAGCTGTGACAGGTATTTGTGATGCAGGAACGTCCCTTCTATACCGGCATCGAGCACGATCATAAATGACTCAATGCCCGCCAGGGATTCTGCAACATCATCCGCTCTCATCTTGATTGGAGATGAGTCGTCAAAATAGGCCATGATGTTGTTATTCAGGCGTATCTGGCTTGCCCCGTATAAAGATACGACACAGACCAGTCCAATTACCAGCAGGGCCGCCTGCTTGCGTTGGTGTACGATATAGCAAATGACGTCAAGCACCGGCTTGAATACCTTTAAGGCATGACCCGTTTCCTTCTTGCGTGACTTTTTTGAGCCGAAAACACATAACCATGAGGGCACCAGCAACATGGTAACCAGGTAATTAACCAGTAACCCGCTCGATGCAACAATACTGAATTCACGCAATATCTCCAGCGGATTGACAGCAACAGAGGCAAAACCAAACCATGATGTAATAAATGTCATCAGACTGGCAAAACCTTTGCGCCTGGCCATGACCCTGACTGCCTCGCTTCTTGTCTTTCCCTCCTTCTTGGCAAGCAGGTACTCAGAAACCAGGTGTACATCTTCAGTAGAGCCAATAATAATAAGCAGCATCGGCACGATTGCAGTTACCAGTGTCAGCGGGATATCGAGTGCTGCCATCAGACCAAGAACCCAGACAATACTGGTTATCGATGTGATGAGCGGGATCAGACCACCATTCAGATTTCTTAAAATAACAATCAGGACAACAATAAGAATAAGAAATGATTGCGGGACCAGGGTCAGTTGGTCATCAATCACCTGCTCTTCAAGTGTATGTCTGACATAGGGCAATCCAATTTGATAAATTTCCTCAAAGTCTACCTCATAATATTGCAGTACAGACTCGATTGAATTGGTGATATGACTATCCTGCTTGTCCTCCAGGCTAATATCATCAAGATAGATATTAATCGCCATCGTATCACCATCTTCTGACAGCAGATTCTTGGCAATGAGCGGGTTTTGACCTGCTTTTTCCAGTATCCTGTTGGCCATATCCTCTGAAGCAGGGGCAGGATCCAGATAGGGTGATGACATGACATTGTCATTCTCAACCCAGATGTGTTGTGCGCTGTACAGGCTTTCAATACGCCGCACAAAATCAAATCCTGACAGTCTGTCAACGATTCGCTTGATCTTGAGCAGGCTTTCAGGAGACTGGATGTCCAGATCCCGGATAACAACAATGGTGATGTTGTCGGTACCAAACTCGTTTAATATTGATTCATAATACCTGCGCTCCGGGGTATCGGTAACCATCAGGCCTTCTGGTGATACATCAACCCTTAGCTGCGGCAATTGAAACGCGGTGATAACGGTAACAAACGCCAGAAATAGCAAGACTGCAATATAGTGCGCAGCACTGTATTCAATCAGGCGTCTCATCTTGTCCCGTATACCATCTGGTTAATAGGCATTCTATATATTATCTCTGTATATCGGATAAGCTAAGCGGATTTTTCAGGATCTGCAGCAACTCAGCCTCATCCAGCACCGGTATCTTTAGTGCCATCGCCTTATCCAGCTTGGAGCCCGACTTGTCGCCTGCGATAACGTAACTGGTTTTGGCCGACACACTGCCGGCGACTTTACCACCTAACGATTGAATTTGTTGTTTGGCTTCGTTCCTTGCCATGCCCTGGAGTGTTCCGGTCAGCACAAAGATCAATCCTGAAAATGGTTGTAGCGCGGGTTTCTCGGGATCAGGCCAATGGATTTTAATATCATCGGATATCAGCTGATTAATAACCTCACGGTTATGCGGCTCTTGCAAAAAATGTTTTATCCGCGAAGCAACTACCGGCCCTATGTCGGGTACTGCCATCAAAGTTTCCTCGCTCGCGCTTGCCTCAAATAATGCACCCAATGTTATAAAGTGATTGGCCAGAGAGACTGCCGTGGCCTCACCCACCTCACGAATCCCGAGTGCAAACAAAAACCGGGCGAATGTCGTTTGCCTGGAATCTGACAGGGCCTGTATAAGATTCGCCGCTGACTTCTCTCCCATGCGTTCGAGGCCAGCAAGGGATTGCAGATCAAGGCGATATAGGTCTGCCGGTGTCTTGATCAGTTCCCTTTCGATCAATTGATCAACAATCTTGTCACCAAGACCGTCGATATCCATGGCGCGCCTGGATGCAAAATGCCGGATGGCTGCTTTGCGTTGTGCCGCGCAGTACAAACCGCCTGTGCACCGATAGACTGCTTCGTCAGGCATTTTTTCGACACTGGATCCACATACCGGGCAGCTATCCGGCATGACAAACTTTTCTGTATCCGTGCTACGTTTTGCCAACACAGGCCCAACCACCTCCGGAATAACATCGCCAGCTCGCCTGACAATGACACTATCGCCGATACGAACATCCTTGCGTTCGATTTCATCCATATTGTGCAGGGTTGCATTGGTCACCGTAACACCACCGACAAATACCGGAGCCAGTCGTGCAACTGGCGTTAGCGCCCCTGTACGCCCTACCTGAATCTGTATGTCTTCCAGCGTGGTTAATTCTTCCTGTGCGGGAAACTTGTGCGCAATAGCCCAACGGGGCGCCCTGGAAACGAAGCCCATGATTGCCTGCTGTGTATAGTCATTAACCTTGTAAACAACACCATCGATTTCATAGGGCAGCGCACTACGTAAGCCGGCAATCTTTTCATAATATGCCTGCAAGGCCTCTACTCCCTGCACACAATCGAGCAGCGGGGAATGCTTCAGCCCCCACTCTTGTAACTGGTGAAGTACATCTGTGTGGTTATCAGGTAAAGCACCCTGGTCAACCTGGCCCAGGGCGTAAATATAGATATCCAGCGGGCGCTTGGCTGTCACCCCCGGATCGAGCTGTCGCAGACTGCCGGCGGCGGCATTTCGCGGATTAACAAAGGTCTTCTCACCATGCGCAGCTGCGTTGCGGTTGAATTCCTCAAAACCCTTTTTCGGCATGTAAACCTCACCGCGCACTTCAAGTATGGCGGGATGAACGCTGCCATAGAGCTTAAGGGGGATTGAAGGAATCGTCTTGAGATTACCGGTTATTTCCTCACCGGTGGTTCCATCACCGCGTGTGGCGCCATAGACCAGTCTGCCATTTTCATACATCAACGTAACCGCAAGACCATCCAGCTTGGGCTCAACAGCGTAAGAGACAATCTCGACATTCAATTTTTCTCTTACGCGCCTGTCAAAATCCCGTAGTTCCTCGCTGCTAAAGGCATTGGCCAATGACAGCATCGGCACCTGATGGGTGATTTTACCGAATGCTTCGAGCGGTTTGCCGCCGACTCGCTGTGTTGGAGAATCCGCTGTAACCAATTGCGGGTTTGCTTTCTCTAGTGACTGCAATTGATGGAACAGGCGGTCATACTCGGCATCAGGGATCAGCGGATCATCCAGCACATAATACTGGTGGTTGTGCTGATTGATTTGCTCACGCAATTTTTCTATTTGTTGCTCGATGTTCAAGTCTCAATCCGCATGTTCCACCGGGATAGGCTTGTTAAGTAACAACCTGTTTGTTAATGATGTCCGCATTACTCAATCATTCCATGAAGTGAAGACAATATCACGCTACCTGATGAGATATTCGGGCTAGACTCTGGCGTGAAAGCCCTTCACTGCACGTAAAAATGTCTTAATATTCTGCCTGGAGCCTTCGCTACCGTAGCGAATCCGAACATACTGCTGGACTATTTTATCCGCAGTATCAGCACAGGCTGGCACCAGCCTGTCCCTGATGCGCGCATAATACTCCTGTGGACCTTCGTTGATAAGGCGACGGGAGCCAGTCTTCGCCAGCTTGGTGCAAAACTGGTCATATGCCCGTCGTAATTTGTCTACGCGTTTGCCTGACCCTTGCCTGAAGACCCACCAGGCCACTCCACCACCCACCAGAAACATGGCAACTACCATCCATATCACAAGTTGTTGCCAATCAGCCTGTTGCATACCCAGTTGTTGAAATAGTCGCGTTTGACGTTTTTGATCAAACCCGACAACCCATTCGTTCCAGGTATTGTTGAAGCTGTCCCATTGATAGCGTGCGTGACGTAACCATGCATTCTCGGAAATCAGGATGGCCGGCAATAAATCTCTTTCAGCGACTGCGTCCTGAATACCGCTTTCAATACGATCAGGCGATACCGCTGCAGTGGGGTCAACTCTGGACCAACCTTTACCCTCCATCCAGACTTCCGCCCATGCATGTGCATTGGATTGCCTGACGATTATATAGTCATCCAGTGGATTCTTGTCACCGCCCTGGTAGCCAGTAACAACTCGCGCCGGAATGCCTGCCGCACGCATCAAATAGACGAATGCGCTGGAATAATGTTCACAAAAACCCCGTCTGCTCTCAAACAGGAAATCATCCATTGCGTCATTGCCCAGGAGAGGCGGGTTTAAGGTGTATACAAACGGCTGATTTCTAAAATATCGCAGGGCCTTGTTCACTACGGACTGCGTCTGCCCGTTGCTCTCCGATAACCAACGTCTAGCAAGGTCGGCTGTCTGCGGATTCAACTGGTCCGGCAGATGTAGATTGCGTTTTCTTTCCTGTTCAGACAAGCCTTGATTGATTATCTGGCTGTCGGAAAGCACACTGTACTGAAATACGCTGCTGATCTTGCGTTTATTCAATAACTGCATTTCACGCGTCAGACGATAGCCTGAATTCTCAAGCTGAACGGGATACTCAAGGGCAAACAGCCAGTCTCGCTGATGTGGTACGAGCGTTACAGTATATTTCATGTATCCACTGTTATTAGCAGATGCTTGCAGATTCGGTTTTGCCCGTTTCGATGTAAAACCTGCAGTCCAGGTCTGACCATCATAATGGCTGAAAACCGGACCTCGCCAGTACATTGCTTGATGCGGGGGTGGTGCCTCTTCAAATCGCACCCTGAAAGCCACCTCGTCCGACTGGATCAGTGAACTCATGCTACCCGGTGACATATCTTCACTCAGCCCGGTTACAGCGGTAGTTGCATCCTTGGGCAACCCCCACAAGGGTCCGGGAATACGGGGGAACAGCACGAACAGAATCAACATTAAGGGTGTGGCCTGCAATATGATGCGCGCAGCTATCCGCATACGCTGCTGCCAGACAATCGTTGCCAGGCGATCACTGAACAATATCAGTAAAGAGGTCAGATAAATGACGACGACAAATACATAGACCGCCACCCAGGGGCTTTGCGTATGAAAGAAATTACTGGCAATCAAAAAGTAATTCAGATAGACAAGAATATAGATATCGCGCTTACTGCTAATCTCAAACAACTTCAGGAAAGACAGCAGTATCAGGAAACCTGTGCCAGCCTCACGGCCAAGCAAGGTACCATAGGAAACTGTCATCACGGCAAGGGTAAGTAGCAGTAACATGACCCTGACAAATTTACCCGGTTGTCGGGTGCGATTAAATGCGATCATGCTGACCCAGAAGGTATAGATGGCTACGGTCATAATAACCGTGAGCGGTATACGCCAGTAGAATGGCGCAGCAACCAGTTGTATACCCAGTAGCAATGCCCATAACTGGCTGGTATTAATAATAAATCTGCCCTGATCCACTATGTCTCCAGCCTGTACAGCGCCAGTGCCTTTAAACATTGATGCTGCTGTAACTGCCCATTGTCCGGCTTTATCTCAACCGTTGGCAGGCGTAAACCATAATGACGGCCTGCCTGCTGGGCATCCAGTACCATGCGTACCATTACCGATAATCGAGCCTCCTGCGATGGCTCATCAATCGACAACCAGTCGATCCATTGCAGTTCCGGCTGGCCGCCGGTAAATTCTTTGCTATACAGCTCATCCAGCCTAGCCACTGCCTTCCACGAGATCCTGCGCCAGGAATCACCGGGCTGAGATTTTCGCAAGCCTGCAAAATCTTCCAGTCCAATTCCCTCGGCCTGTTCCTCACCGCTCTGTGTATCACTACTGGAAACCTGGGATGCCTTGGCTGCAGCGGCTGGATAAACCAGACAGTTCATCGACAAGTCCACCCAGGTCCACGCAGTAAAAAGACCTAGCGGAAACTCGGTCATGAGTTTTATACGCCCGGGATCGAGATAACCCCTGGTTGTTGTTTTACGCCTGAAGCGCAAGATGCCAATGGCTTCCGGTCGAATATCGATTGTGTCGCCTATCTTGTCTTTTGAGGCAATGGTGATGGCATAACGCTGATCGCCCGAATGATTTTCAAGCTGCACAGCAAATACTGCATCCTGCCCGGCGAATACCGGCGATGCACCCTGCCCGCTCACCTTTAGCCCGGCGAGATTACGCCAGGTAGTCAGCATACCGACAATGCCCAGGCTCGCCAGCAGAAAGGTCAGCATAAAACCCAGGCTCTTGGTGTAGTTGATTGATCCAAGCAGTAAAACAAGCAGCAATAAGGTAAATATAATGCCGACCCTGGTTGGCAGGATATATACCCTGTGACTATTCAGCTCAACACTGCCACTAAATGGCCCGCTACGGCTTGCTATAAAACTATCGAAAGGTTTGCTTAGTACTGATCTGATAACGTACAGAGGGTAAAACACCGCTGATAACAGGCGGTTTGCGATCGTACCCTCCATATCAGGGGACAGGCACTGAATCTGCGATAATCTCGGCCGCAGATTGCTGCTCGTCTTCCAGCGACTCGCCGGAAATCGGTAAACGATGGTTTACAACGGATGGCAATACCGCCTTCACATGTTCAGGCACAACAAAGTCATGCCCGGATATCATTGCCCAGGCCCGGGATGAATTGAGTAACGCCAACCCACCTCTGGGTGAAAGACCAAACTCGAAGCGGGATGATTGTCGACTGAATGCCAGTATTGCCTGTACATAATCCAGCAAGGCATCCGAAACATGCAGATTGCTGGCCTGTTTCTGTATGGTCTCCAGCTTTCCGGCACCAAAAACCGGCTGTAAGGCGGCTATCATCTCTCGGCGATCCGCTCCCTGTAGCAGTTCACGTTCGGCTGAATGGCCCGGAAACCCCAGTTGAATGCGCATCAGGAACCGGTCTAGTTGGGATTCTGGCAAGGGAAATGTACCAATCTGGTGTAACGGATTCTGTGTGGCGATGACAAAAAATGGCTGTGGTAGTGGTCGGGTTTCTCCCTCTACCGTGACCTGGTGCTCCTCCATTGCCTCCAGTAAGGCGCTCTGTGTCTTTGGTGTAGCACGATTAACTTCATCAGCAAGTACCAGGTTGGAGAATATGGGGCCAGGATGGAACTCAAAATTGTTTCGATCTCGGTCATATACCGAGAGACCCAGCACATCAGTCGGCAACAAGTCACTGGTGAACTGAATTCGATGGAAGTCCAGTCCCATCACCTGCGCGATCACATGCGCCAGGGTCGTTTTACCTGCGCCCGGCATATCCTCGATAAGCAAATGCCCTTTTGCCACCAGACAGGCCAAAGACAGGCGTATTTGCTGGTCTTTGCCAAGAATAACCTGACTTATTGATTCAACTGC
>JAPHTU010000158.1 GCA_026196145.1 Gammaproteobacteria bacterium | reverse complement strand
ATACCGACAGGGCACGCGCCAGGTCTTTGGTCAGATTGGTTACCTTACTGACCTTCAGCCCGGGGGCTGGCAGTAATTCAAAACGCGTGATGACCGGTCCGGGAATGACGGCCTCCACGGTAACATCGATATTAAAATCCTTCAGCTTGAGCTCGACCAGTTGTGAAAGTGCTTCCAGCGCATCCTGCGAGTAACCACCTTCAAATACCGGTGGATCATCAAGCAATGAGAGTGGCGGTACCTCACCGGAATCTTCCGGGGTATCAAACAGGCGAACCTGTTTTTCCTTTTCAACACGCTCACTGATGGCCGGCGGTTTGGCCTTACGGGCGATCTTGGGTGGTGCTTTTTGCTGCCGTAGTTTTTGCTTTACCTGTACGGTTTCGTGGCGTTTGATCTTGACCTTTTCGCCCTCACGTCTGTCTTTCCAGATATCAATGCGATTACCAATCTGGCCGAACATTTTGAGCGTATACAGACCGGTGATGTCCATGACAGTCAGCCACGATACCGAGGTAATCAAACTGACTGCGGTAAGAAAGAGTGCCAGTAGTAATAGCGTGGTGCCAAGGAAACCAATATTGCCGATAAGCGATTCGCTGGCGAGTTTTCCGATAACACCACCCGCCTGTTCCGGCATGTTGTCACCATAAAAGTGCATGCTGGCCAGGCCTGCGCCGGCGATAACGAGCACGATAAAACCCGTGCCTCGTGGTAATAAAACATGCAGTGCAAATTGTTTGAAATCCTGTTGCCAGTTATGGATCAGCCAACCAATGTAGACCAGCACGACCGGTAACAGGTAGGCCATATAGCCAAAGGCGAACATAAAGAAATCGGCCAACCACGCGCCAGCGGCACCGCCCGTATTGCGAATCACACCGGAACCATCGCCACTGAAGGTAAAACCCTGATCCATGCGGTTATAGGTTGCCAGTGAAACCAGCCCATAAATGGCAATAAAAGCCAGTAGTAGAAATGCCCCTTCTTTCAGGGCACGTACCATATAGGCCGGCATTGGGTTAGCCGGTGCGTTCTGTTTCTTTGCCTGCGCCAAAATTTTAGATGTCAGTCTAAATAGTTAATGTAACTATATATATTATATGGGATTTTACTTACGCTGAGGTGTTTACTTCAAGCCCGCATATTGTATTTCACCACCCTCAAGATAGATAGCCCCCTGCAGCACCCGATCGTCTGTAATCTGGCCACTGGCGATTTGGGCCACATAGGGCGTGATCACGTGGGACAATGCCTGGGTCGAGGTCCTGGGAACGGCGCCGGGCATATTGGTCACACAAAAATGCAGCATGCCCTCATCTACATAAACCGGATTGTCGTAACTGGTGGGACGGCTGGTTTCGATGCAGCCCCCCTGATCAATCGCGATATCAACGATGGCACCGCCATCGGGCATGTCCCGGACCATTTCCCTTGTTACCACGACGGGAGCTTTTCTGCCCGCAACCAGCGCGGCGCCAATTAATACATCGGCGTTGGCAACAACTGTACGCACCACATCGGGGTCTCGGGAATTCAGGGTATGTAATGCCGGGTGCTCGTCCTTCATCGCTGCCAGTCGCTCGGCATTGATGTCCAGTAAAGTAACCTTGGCACCACTGCATAGCAGGTCGCGTGCTGCCGCCATACCGGCCTCTCCGGCGCCAATAACCACCGCATGACCGGGGTCAGTACCATCCACACCACCCAGCAACAGGCCCTTGCCGCCCCGGGTACTGTGCAACAGCTGGGTGGCTGTCTGCACTGCCAGACGTCCCGCTACATGGCTCATAGGGGACAACAGGGGTAACCTGTTGTCTACCTTAACAATTTCAAATCCAAGGGCGGTCACCCCGCTTTCCAGCAGGGCATCAGTCAATTCCGGCAATGCCGCCAGATGTAAATAGCAGAACAGTAACTGGCCGGGCTTAAACCATTCGACTTCATGTGGCTGTGGTTCCTTGACCTTTACCAGCAAATCGCAATCGCCATACACATCTTTGGGGTTAGGCAGGATGGTAACACCCACAGCCTGGTATTCGGCATCGGAGTAGCCGCTGTTCAGCCCCGCACCAGTCTGCATGACCACTTCATGTGACTGATGCACCAGCATCTGACAGGCCTCGGGGGTCAGTGCTACCCGTCCCTCCTCGGCCTTGATTTCGGTTGGTATACCAATACGCATTTTTATCCCTTGTAGGTGGTGAGGTTTACCCGGTTATATTGTTACCGTACCATTATCAGCTATTTTCTAGAATAATTGTTCCGCAAACGCCGGTTATAAGGAGATCTCATGAGCGACACCAAACATTGTAAATTATTAATACTGGGTTCTGGCCCGGCGGGCTATACCGCAGCAGTCTATGGTGCACGCGCTAACCTTGAACCCGTTATTATTACCGGTATGGAACAGGGTGGGCAGCTCATGACCACTACCGAAGTGGATAACTGGCCGGGTGATGTCGAAGGCCTGCAGGGACCAGCCCTGATGGAGCGTATGCAAAAGCATGCCGAACGATTCAATACCGAGATCATCTTCGACACCATCAATAAGGTGGATTTCTCGGAGCGCCCGTTAAAACTACAGGGTGATATGGGCAGCTACACCTGTGATGCCCTCATTATCGCAACGGGCGCCTCTGCCATGTACCTGGGTCTGGAGTCAGAAGAGACCTTCCGTGGCAAGGGGGTATCTGCCTGTGCCACCTGTGACGGCTTTTTCTATCGTAACCAGAAAGTCGCCGTCATTGGCGGTGGTAATACGGCCGTCGAAGAAGCACTGTATCTGTCCAATATCGCCGAGCACGTCACCGTTGTTCATCGTCGGGACCAGTTCCGTTCGGAGAAAATACTGCAGGACCAGATCGCTGAAAAGGCCGAGAACGGCAACATCTCCATAGAATGGGATTCCGTACTGGATGAAGTACTCGGCGATGATTCAGGTGTTACCGGCATGCGCATCAAAAATGTTAAGGACGACAGCACCAAGGACATTGAGCTGCAGGGTGTGTTTGTTGCCATTGGCCATAAACCCAATACCGCGTTGTTTGAAGACCAGCTCGATATGGAAGGCGGTTACCTCAAGGTTCAATCAGGTTCAAAGGGTAATGCCACGCAGACCAGTGTGGAGGGAATATTTGCCGCGGGCGATGTCATGGATCACATCTACCGACAGGCTATTACCTCGGCTGGTACCGGCTGCATGGCTGCGCTGGATGCCGAAAAATACCTGGACCAGTTCTACGCAGGCAAATAAACAGCCATGAATTCAGGCAGGTCATGGCAGTTGATACTCCAGGGCCTGCTTGTTTTCTGCCTCATATCATCTTTAGCCTCCCCGGCTAGTGCAAAAACACTCAATGGCGAGTGGCAACTCACCATTAAGGGTAGCAACCTGTTTTTCTACGGCACCCGCATGCTCACGGCGGGCCTGAAGCAGGACTGGGAAGTGACAATTATCTTCCATGTCAGAAATCAGCAGTTTGATATCGGCAGCGGTAAGGCAAGATTAATTGGCAAACCGGTGCCCTATTCTCACCCGCAAGGCATGTTCGATTGTAAGTCGACCGAGGGTGTCTACCTGGACAGGGGCCTGCACGAGGTCACCACCCCGCATATACGTTACGAAGGATTCCCGGTTGCCGGGCAGATCGCCGCGGGACAGGTTAGCCTGAAGCCGGATGTTGAGTATATCGGTAACTTCATTGCCATGATGTATGAATGCCAAACCGATAATACGCTGGGTGATGTATGGCTCGAACGTGGTCGTTTGTCATCAATAGAGCGCGCCAAGCGGCAGGATGCAAAGCAAAGCAGCGATGAGAAACATTATAGCGTCAAGGTTAAGGAGCTACAGTTTATGGAACCACGTGGAGCCATCGAGATGCCACTGGTTGATGGTCTAAGATTCAAACAACACGACCAGGCGAGTTTTGAGGAAAAGACGTTTAATCTAAAAAAGATAAATTAAATATTATCACTCATGGTTATTCAGGTTTAGCCTTGCGGTTTCAGGGTTACTTCAATCTCACTTGTCGTTAGTATGTTTACACCAATCCCGATCATTTCTTCTTCGCCTTTGGGATACAACTGTGAAATGGCATCCTTGGCAAGCACAAGTCGCAAGTCTCTCTCGCTTGCTTCATATATGCTTGTTCTTGGGCAGTTCGGGTAATTACATCCGCAGAATACCAGTGTATTCGTTCCATGACCTTGTAGAAATTCTTCAAGCGAGGTTTTGAAGAATGCGCCCCACCTTGGTTTATACATAACATATTCGTTATCGCCGATTTGTTGGAACTTGCCTGATAAAAGTGCATTTGAGTCGAGTTTAACAGTGCTATTCGGTTTGATTTCACCTACCAGATCGGCCCCATCGGTTCCAGGGGTAAGCACTTCCATCCCGTCTTCAACAGCCTCTCTTCGGCACATGTCAACATTTGAACCATCGCTAATGTATAGCCTGACCACATGAATAATCAACAGGCCTTTATTTCTATATGCATTCAGCAAGCGGTTCATGTTTGGAATGACCTCCCTTGTACCCGCAATTAGTAGCGGTGCATTCTCCAGGGTAAAGTCATTCTGGGTATCGATCGTTATCAATGCTGATTGTTCAAAATGGGGTGCTGTATATTTATCCAAGTTGTATTGCCCCGTTTTAATGCATGCCTGATGAGCGCTGGCTAAGCGGCTATGTATTAGGGAGTGATTCCCTGAAGTCCAGCATCCGCTGTGTAGATATCAATGCCTTTTGTCGAATAGCCTCATCCACCTGGATTTCATTTTCACCTGTTTCCAGTGTCTGCAACAGCGCGTGCAGGCTGTTCATTGCCATCCATGGGCAGTGTGCACAACTTTGACAGCTGGCCCCTTCCCCGCCCGTTGGTGCTTCTATCAGTTTCTTGTCAGGAGAAGCCTGTTTCATCTTGTAGAAAATACCTTTGTCTGTCGCAACAATAAATTCCTTGTTGGGCAGGTCGTGGGTGGCATTGATCAGTTGCGTTGTCGAGCCAACAACATCGGCAAATTCGATCACAGATTCGGGTGATTCGGGATGTACCAGAACTGCCGCATCAGGGTACTCACCAATTAAACGCTCTAGTGCATGGGTACGAAATTCATTGTGAACAACACAGTCTCCCTGCCAGTTGATCATGTCGGCACCGGAAAGCTTCTGCACATATCTGCCGAGGTGTTTGTCCGGCGCCCAGATTATCTTTTCGCCCTTTTCATGCAGGTGTTGCACGACCTTGAGTGCAATACTTGAGGTGACTACCCAGTCTGCCCTCGCCTTTACCTCCGCGCTGGTATTGGCATAAACCACCACGGTTCGGTCAGGATGCTGGTCGCAAAACTCACTGAACTTGTCCGCTGGACAGCCAAGGTCCAGTGAACATTCGGCCTCAAGAGTTGGCATGAGTACCCGTTTTTCCGGACTCAGAATCTTGGCGGTCTCACCCATGAATCGCACGCCCGCAACGATCAGGGTGCTTGCCGGGTGTTCTTTGCCGAAACGGGCCATCTCCAGCGAATCGGAGATATAACCGCCGGTTTCCTCTGCCAGTTGCTGGATGTCCTGGTCGGTATAGTAATGGGCGACCAGCACGGCATCCTGCTCGATCAGTTTTTGCTTGATGGTCGCGATCATCCTGGCGCGTGCGGCATCATCAAGCACGGGTTGCGACCCTGTTACCTGTGCGGTAATAGGTACGTTGGTAACAGGAACGAAAGGAATGTCGGCCAAATTAGCCATATTGCAGGTCAGTACAATCGAGTGAGTCTTTAGTAATTGTACCATCTGGCCGGGATAGTGCGAGCTTGTCCTGATGGGGTGTATGGAACTTTAATCCTTTGCCTGTTCAGCTCATTTGGGACGGTGACAGGCTTGTTCAGGTTTTATTGGTTATCCGCTCACTGACTTTCTCCCCTGTCACCACGTATCGCAGCGATCCGCCTGTAGTTATCTGGTTGAAGGGATAGCAGGTCACCAGCGTGACCCGGTCATCCGGGGTGTCTATCTGTAGTTGAGTGGTTTTGCTATCCACGATATCCATGGCAATAAGCTGGTACTGGTAGTGATTCCCCTGTCTGTCCTGAAGTTCGATCATATCGCCCGCCTTGGCCTGTTGTAGAAAACCAAAATGGGTATCGCGGTGTGCGCTGATGATGGTGTTGCCCGTGCTACCGGGCATCGGGCTTTGACTGGTTAATCCGGGCCCAAATGCCAGCGCCTGCCCTGAATCGCCCTGTAACACCAGTAGATTGGTGCTGCTAGGTTCATGGGTGAATCTCAAAACCGGCCAGGTATCTGCCCATGGCCAGGGTTTGTTTGATTGTCCGTTTTCAAGTGTTTCCTGCCACGCGTGGGTTAGTAACACCTGAGAAAGCCAGGCCTTGGCCGGAATCCAGGCACCATACCCGAATTCGGCCAGGCCCAGAAAAAGGATGCCGATGAAGACTAACCTCTTCATGCCGACATCCGCTGGGGAGTACGGTGGGAGGAGCACCGTCCGGAGAATCCCCAATATGCTCCAAGCAGGAGCAGAACAATGAAACCGATCATCATATGAAGTTGTGCCGGGGTGGCTGTTTTTGCCATGGAGGCACCAAACACCTTTGCACGCTGCATGCCGTGTGGCAAATTAGTTGCTACGGCAGTTTTCTTGAGTGATTCCTCAACAGGTCGGGATGGTATTACATCGACTGCAACCAGGCTGGTATATTTGCTCACCAGGTGGTGATTGAGTGCGGTATCGATCACCTGCTGGCGTACCTGTGACTTGTCTGCACCATCGCGTAGACTATCCATTAATGACTCGATGCGGTTTCTAGCCCATAACACGCCAACGCCCGGTTGTTTCGCCCGGCTATTGAGTGGAAAACTGGCTGACCAGGGTTGTTGCCCACGCTGGCCGGTGATTTTTATTTCACCAGATAATGCGGTGGATTTAGCGGTAATAACCAGGGGTTCACCGGCATAGATATCCGGCAGACGTTTGGGATAGACATCGACCTTCCCCATATTTTCAGGCCAATGCAGTTGCAGGTCGCGCATCATGGGGGTTTCCAGCTTGCCAAACAACGTGACCATTTTTTCGGTAACTTCGCTGATGTTGCCGATGTAGGTAAATGTGCCACGACCGAACTGGGCGGCTTTACTCATAAAGAAGCTGTTGGGTGCGGAACCGATGCCAACCGTGAACAGCCGGACATCATCCAGTTTGTTATGAATGATCTGAAATAACGCGGTTTCATTGCCTACCGCACCATCGGTCAGGAAGACAACCTGCTGCATATATTGTTTCTGCACTGGGTAAGATAGCGCCAGATTCAGGGCCGGGCGCATTTGCGTACCTCCACCTGCCTTGAGTCCATCGACGTAATCGATTGCCCGGTTGATATTGTACTGGTTGGCCATGACCGGTTGGTTGAAAAGTGCATGGGTGGTCGAGTTAAACTGGATCACGTTAAAGCGATCCGTGGGCTTGAGCCGTTTGACGGCCAGACTCAAGGCTGAACGGGCCTGGCGGATACTTTCGCCACCCATTGAGCCTGATGTATCTATGATAAATACGACTTCTCTTGGCAGCGCCTGCGGTATTTCACCGACAGGCGGCATAACCATCATCAGGCTATAAAACTGGTCGTTACCTTCTGTACCTTGCTTACGCTCTGTAAACAGGGCCGCCCGTGGTGCATGTGATGTCGCTGGTAGCCATTGCAGTACAAAGTCACGATCGGCAGGTACTTTTTTGGCACTTAACGTTATCTTTGCCTTGCCATTTTTACCACGTGTCATATCAATCGGGTGATACAAACTGTTGATGGCCGCCAGCGGTATGCCGGCATTCAGGTTGATATGCATGTTGACCGGGTTTACCGGTGTCTCACCTTCATCCAGTACAGGCGGTGAGATCCTGGAGGCATCAGGCACTTCAGTGGTGTTAAGTGCCCAGCCCATGCCTGCGCTGGCCGGTAACGACTCTTCCATGGTAGGTAGAGGTTTTCCCGGCATATAGCGGGGTGTGATGGTCATGGGAAAGCGTACACTGAATCTTTCATTGCTATAGCTGATGGATTGCTGGTACTCGATGGTGATTTTTATCGTTTCTCCAGGACCGATGTTCGCCACTGAATTGGTAAACATATTGGGCCTCTCCTGTTCAATCAGCGCAGCTTTTCTGCCACTCGCCCTGGCTTTTTCGTAAATCCGTTTGGCCTGTTGGCGTTCCTTGATCTGCCCTTCGATGACACGTTCACCGATTTGCATGCGCATATGATCAACTGCAGCATTCTCGGGCAGAGGGAATACGTAAATCCCCTCTACCCAATCCTGCCCCTGGTTGCGAAACGTCTGGGTTAGCCTGACCCGTGCGGTCATTGCCGTGATATCCATGGCAACATCAGTATTGAGTACCGGTGCATATCGGTATAGGTGACGATGGGAGGTCTTGAATAACAGGCTGCCCTGCTGTGGTTGATTGATACTGATGAGATCACTAGTCTGATCATTGAGCGCCACTTCCTGTGCCGTGGCTGAAGATGTCAGCAGTACAATGACCAGTGTAAACAGCGCCACACACCCCAGGCCGATGGCAATGGACTGCAACAGGCAGTGTAGAAAGATACTCGCGGATGAAATTTCACTTGCTGGTTTCATGGCTATGCTCCTGTTGTGGTTGCCTTGCAGGCGCCTGCTCTTCCGGACAGATGTCATCGTCACATCTGGCTTGTGGGCTACCGGAGAAAAAACTATCCAGCGATTCTGGCGGCCAACTCAGCCATTCATCATTCAGTGGTAACATGTCGTTCTCCTGTTTGGTCCAGCGTGTCATCCATGACCTGGTAAATATTCGGTTGACTGGCATCCCGCCCCGCGCCGGAATTCTTTGTTGTGATAATTAAAGACCGTCGATAAGGCGTGGGCCGGCATCATTCAGGGCAATCTGAAGGGCAAATCTGACGAATTCTGGCAATTGCACCATTGGCTGACATTTACATGCATGAATGTCTTATGATTGGACATAGGCATTCGTGTATTAGCAGGACAATCAATGGCAAAACAGATCGCAATCGTTGAGGATGAAGCTGCACTTCGGGAAAACTACCGACAACATCTGGCACGTCAGGGATACCAGATTGAAACCTATGTCGATCGCCCGACAGCTGCTGCAGCATTCAAATCTGTATTACCCGACCTGGCCATACTGGATATCGGCCTGGGCGATGAGGCCGAGGGTGGTTTTGAACTCTGCCGTGAACTGCGGAATCAGTCAGCTACTCTGCCCATTATCTTTCTGACCGCGCGGGATGACGATATCGATGCAATCTCGGGCCTGCGTCTGGGGGCAGACGATTATCTGACCAAGGACATCAGCCTGCAAAACCTTTCGGCTCGCATCGCGGCCTTGTTTCGTCGCATGGACGCGATGCAAAACAAGGGGGCAGAGACTGACATTATGCGGCGAGGGCCACTGTCGATAGATATTAACCAGATGCGGGCAAGCTACCATGAAGAACCATTGGATCTGACATTAACTGAATTCTGGATATTGCATTCACTGGCGCGTTACCCTGGCCATGTTAAGAATCGCGACCAGCTGATGTCGGAGGCAAATATCGTTGTCGATGACAGCACGATTACTTCGCACATCAAACGTATGCGTAAAAAGTTTGAAAGTATAGACAACGGATTTAACGCCATCGAAACGGTATATGGCATGGGCTATCGATGGAACAATCCCTGAACCAGTACGGGCTCTAGGTTGAAAGGATTACTGCCATTCCCTTCCATCAGGGCGCAGCTGCTGATTATTTCACTGGTTGTCCTGATACTGCCCTGGATTGGTGTACAAACTATCCGTGATATGGAAAGCCTGCTCAGGCAACAGCAGGTGCACAATGCACTGACGACAGCGACCACGATACTTGATGGAATGGCACCTGTTACTCCGCTACTTAAGGGGCATAACAGGCAGTTGGCAATCACGCCGGAGCGTAGCGAGATCGTATTATCACCACCCGCCAATCAAATCATGATTGACGGTTATGCAGATGACTGGCCCGATGAACGCATTCAGCAGCACTATGATAGCTTCAATGCATTACAGGATGGCAGAAACGACACACACATTAGATTCAGCCTGAGTGCCTACTATCAATCGCGTGCCCTTGTGTTGTTGCTGGATGTCGATGATGACCGGTTATACCAGACCAGGTATCCCGCACGAACACCACGAGACGGGGACCATGTGTTGGTGGGCCTTGTTGATGCGAATGATCGAAAACATCAATATATTATCAGCAGCAATTCGCCGGGCTGGTTAAGTGTGATTCCGGTAGACGCCCCCGGCCTGCCGGAGACCCGTATACAGGCTGAAATGCAAACACGAGCCGGTGGTTATACGATTGAAATTTCCATTCCTGATTTTATGACGAGCCGGTTTGTTTCACTGCATGTGATAGACAGGGATAACGAAGACGCGGCTTATTCAGCAGTAATCGGTAATGTCCCACTGGCAGATAGCCAGATAGCGGGTTATGTGTTTGGCAGGCTAGCGGATATTAAACAGCAATTATCGACCTACCGTGCACCGAACCAGAAACTCAGCCTGCTGGATAGTCGTGGCAATATTCTGGCAATCGACGGAAATATTCAACCAGGAGATGACAACCAGCAAGCGCAGGGTAGTGCCGGCATCTTCAAGCGCTTGCATGAATTACTGTTGCTCGCAGATGCCGTTGTTGGTGAACCGGGTGATTTTCCATTTCGCATGGATGACGATTATGTGAGGAACGCCCTGTCCAATCAGGCCGATCATCGGTTCAGTCGCGATGACCAGGGTGTGGGGATTTTATCGGTCGCTGTACCTGTGTTGATTGACGGTGAGCTTGCCGGCTCGCTCGTTATCCAGCAGTCCACGCAGGCGATTTCAGGTGTCAGGCATCAGGCTCTGCTTAAAATCATGCTGACATCGCTATCTGCTATGGCAGTCATCATCATGATACTACTGGTCTATGCGACTATTCTGATTAAACGTATTCGCGGCCTGAACCAGCAGATGCAGGATTCTGTTAGTGATGACGGGAGACTTAATGATCGTATTCATGTTTCCATCATCAATGATGAGATTGGTGAGCTCAATCGCGGAATGGCGGGAATGATTGAGCGTTTGCAGTCCTATCAGCATTACCTGGAAACCATGGCGAGCAAGCTTTCGCATGAGTTACGTACACCGTTAACTGTTGTTCAGTCATCATTGGAGAACCTGCAGCATGAATCGGCAGACTTAGCTGACAATCCACTTATCGAGCGCGCAAATGAAGGCTTGGCGCGTCTGAAGATGATACTGGCAAACCTTACCGAGGCGTCACGTCTTGAGAACGCCTTGAAGTCAACCGGTGTCGAGCCTTTTAATCTTTGTGCCGTTATTGAGAGTTGTGTCAAGGGTTACCAGCAGGCCTTCCCCGATATATCGTTTCAGTATACGGCTGATCGTGATGAATATACGTTGCATGGTTCGGCTGAACTGATGGCACAATTGCTGGACAAACTGGTTGCCAACGCCATTGACTTCCATACCGAGGGTAGTGCCATAAGCGTGAGCATCAACGTAACCCATATGGGCTGTGAACTCTGTGTTCAAAATTACGGCGAACCCGTGCCAGACAGTATTATCAATACCCTGTTTGATTCCATGATTAGCGCACGTACCAGCACCACGAAAACACCACATATGGGCCTGGGTTTATATATCGTGCGTTTGATAGCCGCTTTTCATGGCGGCACTGCATTAATCAGAAATGGCAGTCAGGAGGTTAGTGTATGCGTGTTGTTTAATAATGCGGGATAACTGACTGCTATACATCGCAGGCATTCATGGATTCCTGCAGGGCAGTCATTCTCTCCATGGTCGTTTTCAGAAAGCCTTTGTATAACATCGCCTGATTTTCCGGGGATAGCATTTCCAACGTATCAATACCGACGTTTAGTACCTTGGTGAGCTCCGTAGTCCGTATGCTGGCAGTACGGCGTGCGTTGGCAGTAACATGACCCAGTTCACCGAAGCTGTCACCCGCCTTCATTCTTGCCACAACGCTGGAGCTTTTCACAACCTCGGCGGCACCGGAAATAATGGTGTAGAAACTATCGGCGATTTCACCCTCGGTAACGATTAATTCATTGGCGGCATAGGTCTCAACCCGGCCGACCTTCACCAGTTCCTCGATCAGGCTGGGTGAGAAGTCCTTAAACCAGCTGTTATCTCGCAGGAATACATAATCGTCATTTTGCTGAATCTTGCCTGATTCTTCTGCATCGACTTCATCACTTTCCGATGTCGGTACGGAGAGTGTATCGAGTAATTTCTGAATGGCGCTTGCAAAGGCCAGTGAAGATTCATAACGATCGGCAGGATTCTTGGCCAGCGCCTTGTTTACCAGGTCGCTCAGCTCTGGTGGCGCATCGGGACGATAGTGCTGAATCGGGATAGGTTCCTTGGTTTGGATATTCTGGATTACCGCGTCGATATCCTTGCCCTGAAATGCCGGCTTGCCGGTAATAAGCTGATACATCACGGAGCCCAGTGCGAAAATATCGGTTTGAAACGTTAATTCCTTGCTGTCGTCAAAATGTTCCGGTGACATATAAAATAACGTACCGACACCCTTGGCTGCCTTTACATCCAGCTGGTCGGCAATGCCAAAATCCATTAACTTGACCGTAGAATAGCTCGGGTTATACATGATGTTACCGAGCTTGATGTCACGGTGTACGATCTTGTGAAAATGAATGTAATCCAGTGCCTTGCAGCACTCAAACATGATTTTCAGGACTTCCTTGTATTCGATTTTCTCAACCTGCTTCAGGTAATCCTTTAGTTCCATGCCCGAGACATATTCCATCACCAGATAGTGCATCTTGATGTTTTCGCTATGCTCATTCACGCCCAGGTCATAGACTGTGACGATATTGGAATGACGGAATTGGGCACCGATACGTGCCTCACGATAAAACTCCATGATCAGGCTGGCGAGTTCGTCATCATTCAGCGTGAGTGATGGGACCTTGATAGCAACTGCCCTGTCGAGAACCGGATCGCGGGCCTTGTAGACCACACCGAATGCGCCTTCGCCTATCTTGTGCTCTACTTCATATCGGCCGATTTTAGTTGCTGCCATCGTTATCCCTGAGAAGGCTTTTCATGAATTATGATTGTTGGGTGCCAGGTTAAATCCAATCCGAACATTATAACTGATTAGTATATGATTATGTATCCAGATCATTACTGATTAGCAATTCATGCAGCACCGCGGTGGCATAGGCGCCTGGTGGTAATTCAAAGTTGAAGGAGACTGTGTCTCCGGTCACCTGCATCTGGAAAAACCGGGGTTCCAGCCGTAGTGAACGCCGTTCCTGCTTCAGGCGGGCGTCTGCCAGGCCCTGTGCAAACTCCTCGAACTTGCGTATCACATCTATTTCCAGCATCTTGCAGTTGGCCGAGGTGGGTAAATCACCCTCACCCCATAATGGCCCGGTTGGATGAATATCGAAATTATCCAGGCGCTGTTGCAGTCCGGTCTCATTCTCGGATGGAAAAATACTATGTGAACCATTGAGCATGCAGATTTCACCCGGCAGGATTTTATTCCAGCTTTTATCACGGACCCGTCGGTCCAGCACGGTATTAAATAACAGCGATCGCGCAGCAGACAGGTAAATCCCCCTTTCATGGCGGGGCATTCGTCTTTGGGGCTTTCGAAACATGGCCAGCGCCTTGTGCAGATTACGGCCGCGAAAGCCGAATCGTTGTTCACCAAAATAATTCGGCACGCCGTGGTCCAGTATGGTTTCATAACGCGCTTTCAGGGCATCGATATCACCCTTGACGTCTGTGATACGCAGATAAAACTGGTTGCCCTTGAGTACGCCCTTTTTTAATTTACGCTGATGGCGATAGACATCGAGTACCTTGATTTTGTCGTCGTTCAATGCTGACCAGTCAGGTTCCGGTTTGTTTGCCAGGTGGACACTGAACCATTGCTCGGTAACGGCATTTCTGTCCTTCATGCCCGCCCACGAAACCCGGGATTGCGGTAAGTTGGCATGCCGGGCCAGCAACTTGGCCACGTGGGCAGTATTCATGAGTTTTTTGCGAATATGTACAATGCAATGCTCACCGTCGCCGGAAGGAGAAAAAGCCGGGATTTCTATTACCTGAAAATCTTCGGGTGTTGCTCGAATGGTACCGGTTATCGGGGCAGCACCATACGCTGTTGCAAGGGGACTAAGAGAATACATGATGGGTCAGGCAAGGTTACGATTACTCAATCAAAGCAATCGCCTGCACGGCGATGCCCTCTTCCCTGCCTTCAAAGCCCAGCTTTTCGGTTGTTGTGGCCTTGATGTTGACCTGTGAGGAGTCGACTTCCAGTATGTCAGCCAATACCTGTTTCATGCTGTCGATATGTGGCGCGATCTTTGGCGCCTGGACGATGATGGTGGCATCAACATTATTCAGGCGATATCCCTGATTATTCACTAACTGTATGACCTGCCGTAGTAATTCACGGCTATCTGCGCCTGCATACTGTTGGTCGGTGTCCGGGAAATGGTGGCCAATATCGCCCAGCGCGGCCGCGCCCAACAAGGCATCACAGAGGGCATGAATCAGGACATCGCCATCAGAGTGGGCAACCAGGCCATGGTGATGGGGGATCTTGACCCCACCGAGTACGATGTAATCGCCTTCACCAAAACGGTGTACATCATAGCCCTGTCCAACTCGTATCATGTATTTTCCTGTTTAGTGATAAAAAAACTGGCCAGTGCCAGGTCTTCCGGCAAGGTAACCTTGATATTGTCACTTGCCCCCTCGACCAGCATTGGCTGCTGCCCAGCGTACTCCATTGCCGAAGCCTCGTCTGTAACCTGAAAATTATTATCAATTGCCGAGTGTAGCGCCTGTCTCAATTCAGCGTATCGAAAAAGCTGCGGGGTCAATGCATGCCATAGAGAACTTCTATCAACAGTATTCTGTATCTTCTTGATATTATTAGATTGTTTAATAGTGTCTCTAACCGGCATAGCTAAAATTCCGCCCTGCTGCGCAGCCTTGGCAGTATCGATCAAATGCCGGATATCAGTGATTCTTACACAGGGTCTGGCCGCGTCATGAACCAGCACCCAGTCATCGGCTGTGGCCTTGTCTGCCAGTGATTCCAGCCCATTGAGAACCGAATGGCAACGTTCACTGCCACCGGGCGCAGTCTGAATGCGTGGATTATTACTAATTTCCAGCTCGGGCCAGTATTCATCTTCCGCCGAGACAACCACCATGAGTTGCTGCAACTCTTCAAGCTCAAGCAATCGATCCAGGGTCCATTCAATCAGTGGCCGGCCGTTTAAATCCAGATATTGCTTTGGGACAGGACCGCCGACACGTTTACCAACACCTGCGGCCGGCACGATGGCCCAAAGCCTGGTATCAGTGTTGTTCATTGAGTATCATCCTTCGGCTGCGTAACTCCAGGTTTCGGCTTATCGGTGGCTTCTGACTCTTCATCGATTATGAACATAAATTGTTCACCTTCCTTGATCATGCCCAGGTTTTTTCTGGCCAGTGCCTCGATTTCATCCATGTTTTCCTTCACCAGGATAATTTGCCGGGCAAGTTCCTGATTGCGTGCCTTGAGCTCGGCATTCTCTTGCTTGACTGCTGCCAACTCTTCTTCCAGTCCCAGGTTATAAAAATAACCACCCTCCTCAAACCAGAACTTGAGTTGCAGGATAATGAGTAAGATGATCAGAAATACTGCATATATTTTCATGGCAGTATTCTAGCAGCCTGCCCTGAGCCTGCCGGACTTAGGCGGCGATTTCCCATTCGCCTCGTTACGAACACATAAATCCGACAGTCTTATAGCAGTATGTAATTACAGTAAATTAAAGGCTTTTCTGCCGGGGTAACTGGCGTCAGCACCAAGTTCTTCCTCGATCCTGAGCAGCTGATTGTATTTGGCAATACGGTCGGATCGAGACAGTGAGCCGGTTTTTATCTGTGTGGCAGATGTACCCACGGCAATATCGGCAATGGTGGCATCTTCTGTTTCACCTGAACGGTGCGATACCACAGAGGTGTAATTCGCGTCTGTTGCCATCTGGATCGCGTCCAGTGTCTCGGTCAGGGTGCCAATCTGGTTGACCTTGATCAGGATAGAGTTGGCAATCCCCTTGTCGATACCTTCCTTGAGGATGCTGGTGTTGGTGACAAACAGGTCATCACCAACCAGCTGGATTTTGTCTCCAACCAGATTCGTGAAATGTTTCCAGCCATCCCAATCGTCTTCGGCCAGACCATCTTCGATGGTGACAATAGGATACTGGTCTACCCAGTTTTTCAGGTAGTCTGAAAAACCGGCCGCATCGAACTGTTTGTTTTCGGAGGCGAGTGTATAGGTACCATTCTCGTAAAATTCGGAACTGGCAACATCCAGCCCCAGCCAAATATCCTGACCGGCCTTGTAGCCCGCCTTATCGATGGCCTGCAGGATGACCTCAATTGCCTCTTCGTTCGAAGACAGGTCAGGGGCAAAGCCGCCTTCGTCTCCAACCGCTGTATTCATGCCTTTGGCGCTCAACACGCCTTTCAGTGCATGAAACACCTCGGTGCCATAACGCAGGGCCTCGCTGAACGATGGTGCGCCCGCAGGAATAATCATGAATTCCTGCATATCGACGCTGTTGTCGGCATGTTCGCCGCCGTTGATGATATTCATCATCGGTACTGGCAACTGATATGGTCCCTGCGGCTGTAGATGACGAAATAGCGAAACATTCGATTCGATTGCTGCTGCCTTTGCTGTGGCCAGTGACACTGCCAGCAAGGCGTTTGCTCCCAGTCGACCCTTGTTATCCGTGCCATCCAGGTCAATCATGGTCTGGTCGATTCCGCGCTGGTCAGAGATATCCATGCCCTTGATGGCATCGGCAATCTCACCATTGGTATTCTGAACGGCCCTGGTCACACCCTTACCCAGATAGCGCGATTTATCGCCATCCCTCAATTCAACGGCCTCACGTGATCCGGTTGAGGCCCCGGAAGGCACGGCGGCCCGGCCGAGTACGCCATCGGATGTGGTGACATCGGCTTCAACGGTTGGATTTCCACGTGAATCCAGGATTTCACGGGCGTGGACTGACTTGATACTGGACATGTGCTTCCTTTCTACTTGTGTCGACTTTTAAATGGCGGCGTATTCTAGCAGAGACGCCCCGGTGAATCTTCGTGGAATTTATCTACATAGGTTCCAGATCTATACCTGATTGAACTTTCCATGTAGCAGGTAGGTTGCCTGAACAGCCCGAATGGCTGTATAGGTTAAAATCAGGGCCAGAATTATCCGAGGTCCGTATGTATAGCTGAATTCGTTATTCGGAATGGTAAGCCAGCTATATGTCAGGAATATGAATCCCCCTCCACTTTGAATAAACAGCAGGACGGCTGCAGCTCTCGATTTCAGTTCCAGCACCATGGCCGCCAGCACGGCATAAATCAGCGATTCAATAAACTGAAGCTCCAGCCCGGGGGGAAATTTGATGTAGACCACCAGCAACAAAACGACAGCAAGTATGAAAAATACAGTCGATGTGTCTTTAATTGTGCTTAATGCGACTTCTCTGGACTTGATGGGTCTGTACATATATCAAGTTTTTATCAACAGGAAGTGATCTTGCTGTTTGTGTTCCAGGGAGTTATCCGGGTACTCAGATACTGTTCTCGATAAATCCGTATTCCTTAACAGTGCGATCAATGGATTGTAGTGTTTCGAGGAGTTCCTTCATCAAGGGCAATGGCCAGGCGTTGGGGCCATCGCTAAGCGCCTTGTCCGGGTCTGGATGGGTTTCCATAAACAAACCGGAAACGCCAGCAGCCATCGCAGCCCTGGCCAGGACCGGTACATGCTCGCGTTGACCACCCGAACTGGTGCCCTGTCCGCCCGGCAGTTGCACCGAATGTGTGGCATCGAATACTACGGGGCATTCGGTTTCACGCATCACGGCAAGCGATCGCATATCGGAAACCAGATTGTTATAGCCAAATGATGCGCCACGTTCACAGACCATGATCTGTTCATTGCCAGTGGCCTTGGCTTTATCCACCACATTGCGCATATCCCAGGGTGCAAGGAACTGGCCTTTCTTGATGTTGACCGGTTTGCCCAGGCTGGCAACGTTCTGGATAAAGTTGGTCTGACGACACAGGAAGGCGGGTGTTTGCAGTACATCGACCACGCTGGCCACTTCCCTTAATGGCGTATCTTCATGTACATCCGTGAGTACCGGGACATCGATTTGTTGTTTGACCTTTTCCAGTATGGCAAGACCCTGGTCCATACCGGGCCCACGAAAACTGGCGGCCGAGGAGCGATTGGCCTTGTCGAACGAGGATTTATAGATAAAGGGTATGCCCAGTGATGATGTAATCTCTTTCAGTTGTCCTGCGGTATCCAGCGCCAGTTGTTCGCTTTCGATAACGCAGGGGCCGGCAATCAGAAAGAATGGCTGGTGTAATCCGGCCTTGAAGCCACAAAGCTTCATGACCTGTTCTCCTTTAGCGCACGGGCGGTCTTGATGAAATCAATAAATATCGGATGCCCGTCACGGGGTGTCGAGGTAAATTCTGGGTGGAACTGGCAGGCAAAAAACCACGGATGGTCCGCAACCTCAACTACTTCTACCAGTGAGCCATCCTCCGAGCGGCCGGAAATCTGCAGGCCGGCGGCTTCCAGTTTTTCGAGATAATTATTATTGAATTCGTAACGGTGACGATGCCGCTCTGTAATCTGGTCTGTATCATACAGGCGCTGTGCCAGGCTGCCGGGCTTTAGCTGGCATACCTGGCCACCCAGTCGCATGGTGCCGCCCAGATCTGAATCTTCATCACGTACTTCGGTTTTACCATCGGCGCTCTTCCACTCTGTGATCAGTGCAATCACCGGGTTACTGGTTTCCTTTTTAAATTCGGTGCTATGCGCATCTGCCAGATTGGCCACATGACGTGCATATTCAATCACGGCGACCTGCATACCCAGGCAGATACCAAAGTAGGGGATGTTATTCTTTCGTGCATAGGAAACAGCGGTAATCTTCCCTTCAACACCTCGCATGCCAAAGCCACCCGGTACCAGGATGGCATCCATCTCGGTCAGGCATCCGGTGCCGTCCTGCTCTATGGTTTCTGAATCAATGTAATGCAGCTTGACCTTGGTTAGGGTATGTATGCCGGCGTGCATTAATGCCTCATTCAGTGACTTGTAGGCCTCGGTCAGATCAACATATTTACCGACGATGGCGACATTGACCTCGCCAGTGGGATTGGCCTTGGCATGCACAATCTGTTTCCAGTCTGACAGGTTGGCACGCGGGCTGTTGAGTCTCAGCTTTTCAATGACAATGTCATCGAGTCCCTGTTCGTTGAGAACCAGGGGCAGTTTATAGATATCATCGACATCCATGGCGGAAATCACGGCACGTTCCTCGACATTGGTGAACATGGCAATTTTGCGGCGCTCGTCATCGGGAATAGCGTTAGTGGATCGACACAACAGAATATCTGGCTGAATACCAATGGAGCGTAGCTCCTTGACCGAGTGCTGGGTAGGCTTGGTCTTGATCTCACCCGCTGCGGCAATATAAGGCACGAGCGTCAGGTGCATAAACAGTGCACGGTCATGCCCCAGTTCGGTCCCCATCTGACGTATGGCTTCCAGAAACGGCAGGGATTCGATGTCGCCTACCGTGCCGCCAATCTCTACCAGTGCAACATCGACATCCCCGGCGCCCAGTTCAACGCAGCGTTTGATTTCATCCGTGATATGCGGGATGACCTGTACGGTCTTGCCAAGGTAATCACCCCTGCGTTCCTTGGCAATCACATTGGAGTAGATGCGGCCTGTAGTGTAATTATTGCTCTGGCGCATCTTGCTACGAATAAAGCGCTCATAGTGACCAAGATCCAGGTCAGTTTCAGCACCATCTTCGGTAACAAATACTTCACCATGCTGGAATGGGCTCATGGTGCCGGGATCGACATTGATATAGGGATCAAGTTTGATCAGCGTGACGGTAAGACCGCGTGCTTCGAGTATCGCCGCCAGGGATGCAGCCGCGATGCCTTTGCCGAGAGAGGAAACCACACCGCCGGTAACAAAAATATACAGGGTCATTAGACGCCACAGAAGGTAACTACAGACGGGAGAGCAGTTTGCCAGATCAGCGGGATTTTAACAATGAATGCTTGTGCGGAAGTCGGTATAAAATCTGTATTCCTGTCTGGATATGCAAAGCACGCTGATATTTATGACGGCTGGTTTTTCTGCCAAATGACTTTGTAGCCTACCTCATCCTGGCCCGCCAATGCCTGTTCGCAGATAACAATATCCGCGATCGCAATCAGTTCATCCCCGGTATATATCAGGGGCAATCTTTCTCTGTCCCACGGTGGTACTTCATTGTTCTGGTATATGGTTTTCAGATCCCGTCGATGCTTGTCTCCTGCAGGCTGGCAGCGTTCACTGCCACTACGGGGTTTGATAATCAGCCCTTTCTCCAGCAATTGACGTCTGATGCCCTGCCCGCTATTTGGCTCAAGCGTTAGATTTCCACCCAGTTCAGGTATTTCCAATATCCCTTTGCCATCCCACTCATGGCGCCATGGCGTCTCGCTGACCGGTGGCAAAGGTGAATGTATATATAAATCATCACGATAACGCCTGAATTCCGCACCTGGCCAGTTAATATGAATCTGCCTGTCGATATCTGCATGCAATTGCTTGTTCAGCAATTCCTGAATATGGCTGGTTGCCGGAACAGGTAGCTGCTGTTGGTAACACATCGCACGGATGAGTAATGCAGCCCTGGAAAAGTGTAGTTTTTTCAGGGCCTGAATTGAAAGTGTTGCCGGCCGACTGCCGGTTAAGCCCTGCAACTCATCCTGTAACAGCTCATCGGTAATGTGTACCAGGCCGGCAGTATGGGCAGCGGTGCGTGCCAGTGTTCTGCTCGCTGATGGCCAGCGTTGCTTGAGTCTCGGCATGATTTCATGGCGGATAAAGTTACGGTCAAACCGCGTATCCTGATTTGACTCATCCTCTATCCAGTGTAGTTCATGTTGTAGCGCGTACTCCTGTATCTGCGTGCGGCTGATATCAAGTAGAGGGCGTATCTGGTATCCGGCCCCTAATGGTGCTATGGATGGCATACTAGCCAGACCTCGTGGGCCTCCGCCTCGCAATGCCTGCAATAAAAATGTCTCTGCCTGGTCATCCTGGTGTTGTGCCAGCAATACCGCATCATCCGGCTGGAGATAAGCTTCTATCGCGGTGTAGCGGGCCCGTCTTGCGCTATCTTCCAATCCCTCGCCTTCCGCAATCTTCACCCGGGAGATCTCACAGGCTATTTCGAGCTGTTGGCAGATTTTTTGACAATGGGCAGCCCAGGCATCTGCATGGTCGCTGAGGTCGTGATGGATATGGATGGCACCGACGATATGCGGCAATTCGTCCCGCAGGCCCACCAGGCGGTGTAATAAAACGTGAGAGTCCAGACCACCACTAAAGGCCACCCAGAGACGTTCAACGGGTTGCGGGAGCTGGCTGAGAATTCGTTTTAGCTGTGCAGCAGAAAAAGGCACATGCGGGCCAGATTACTCTTTAAAGTCGCCGTAGCTCATCAGGCGGGCATAGCGCTGCTCCAGCATGTCCGCCACACTTAACTGCTCCAGTTCGCTGAGAGCCTTTGCAAGCGTGTTCTTGAGTGTCTGCGACATCTCCTTGATGTCACGATGTGCGCCACCGAGTGGCTCCTCAATCACTTCATCGATGAGCTTCAATTCCTCAAGGCGGTCTGCGGTAATACCCATGGCCCTGGCGGCATCTTCTGCCTTATCCGCGCTCTTCCACAGAATGGTCGCACAGCCTTCCGGGGAAATGACTGAATAGGTGCTAAAGCTCAGCATGTACAGGCGATCTCCAACACCGATGGCCAATGCGCCACCTGAGCCACCCTCACCAATAACAGTGCAAATAATCGGTACTTTGAGCTGCGCCATTTCCTGCAGATTCCTGGCGATTGCCTCACTTTGTCCGCGTTCTTCGGCGCCGATACCCGGATAGGCACCGGGGGTATCGATAAAGGTTATAACCGGCAGGCTGAACTTTTCGGCCAGCTTCATCATGCGTAGTGCCTTGCGATAGCCCTCAGGCCTAGGCATGCCGAAGTTACGTTTGATCTTCTCGTTGGTGTCACGGCCTTTCTGGTGGCCAATCACCATCACCGGGCGACCATCCAGTCGGGCCAGCCCACCGATAATGGCCTGATCATCGGCATAGGTTCTATCGCCATGTAATTCCTGGTAATCGGTAAAAACATGATTGATGTAGTCCTGCGTATAGGGTCGCTGCGGGTGGCGTGACATCTGTGATATCTGCCAGGCAGTCAGATCCGAAAAGATGCGCTCAATCATGCCCTTACGCTCAGAACACAGGCTCTTGATCGCTTCTTCGATATTAATATCCCCAGCTTCACTGACGTTTTCCAACTCAGAGATTTTTTCGTCCAGCTCGACGATGGGTTGTTCAAATTCTAGATAGTTGAGATCCATAACAAAAAGATACTAAATTACATGAAGTTAGTCGACTTTAATTACAAATAGCCTGTAGTCGTGTGGGTTGTCGTAAAGTCAATCTAGTAGATCAGGCGTACATTATCATTCCCGATCAAATTTTGCAGGGAATCAATCAGTGATTCTGCCGGATTCAGTCGCCAGTCATCGCCAAATGGCAGCGGTGTCGTTGCGTTGTCATTCATGTAAAACCCCTGTACCGGGCAGCGCCCGGGACGATAAGGTTGCATGGTATTCATCAGGGTTTGCAGAAAGTTTTTATTTACCTGTCCCTGCTGGAGGTTCAGCATCAGATAACGTGCATATTGAGACCTTGCCTGTTCAATGGTCATGATCTTTTTTGCGGTAAGGCGCATATTACCGGAATAGTGATCTACGCCGAGATCGCCCTCGACCAGAATCAGGTTGTCCTTGCCCAGGTATTGACCAAAGCTTTCCAGCGCCTCGTTGAACAGGGTGATCTCAAGGCGCCCGGTTTTATCATCCAGCTCAATATTTGCCATGCGGCCACGCCGTGTATTGCGCATCTGGATACCGCTGATCAAACCTGCAACTCTGGCAGTTTTCGTATTATTGTATTTTGAATTTGATGGTTCTGCCTGAACCAGGGCATTAATCTCATTCAGGCGGTGCGTGGTGATCTGATTTACGTCTTCTTCAAAGCGGTCGATCGGGTGTCCGGTCAGATACAGGCCGAGCGCCTCTTTTTCTGCCGTCAGACGTTGTTCATCAGTCCAAACCGGTACATTGCTTGCTAGTTGGCCTGGTGCCGGCGCAACCGGTTCGCTCATCAGACCAAACATGTCGTCCTGTCCGGTTTCATTATTTTTTTCATGCTGGTCGGCCAGTTGTAAAACCGAATCCAGATTGGCCAGTAATGCGGCACGGTTAACATCAAGGCTGTCCGTGGCACCGGCCTGTATTAATGCCTGTAAAACACGGCGATTGAGCTTACGCATATCGCAGCGAATACATAAATTCGAAAGATCATCGTAGGATCCGGATGCCTTGCGTTCGTCTGTAATGTTTTCAATGGCGCCCTCGCCCACGCCCTTGATGGCACCCAGACCATAGACGATGGTTTTATCATCCAGTGGCGTAAATTTGTAATCAGACTGGTTGACATTGGGCGGCAATATCTCCAGACCCATTTCACGACATTCGTTTACCAGTGTAACGACCTTGTCTGTGTTATCCATATCTGCCGATAACACGGCAGACATGAAGGCGGCAGGGTATTTGGATTTTAACCAGGCGGTTTGATAGGACAGTAATGCATAGGCCGCGGAGTGTGACTTGTTAAAGCCGTATCCAGCGAACTTTTCCATGAGGTCGAAAATGTAGGTCGCAACCTTTTCATCGACATCCCTGGTCAGAGCCCCCTTGGTGAATATCTCACGCTGCTTTGCCATTTCCTCGGGTTTCTTTTTACCCATGGCACGCCGTAGCATATCGGCACCACCCAGCGTATATCCGGCCAGTACCTGCGCGATCTGCATGACCTGTTCCTGATACAGGATAACGCCATAGGTCGGCTTGAGAATTGGCTCCAGGTCAGGGTGTGGATATTCAACGCGTGCACGCCCGTGCTTGCGATCAATAAAATCATCAACCATGCCGGACTGCAGTGGCCCGGGACGAAATAGTGCAACCAATGCAACGATATCTTCAAAACAATCCGGTTGCAGACGCTTGATCAGGTCTTTCATGCCGCGTGATTCCAGCTGGAAAACGGCCGTGGTATTACAGGCCTTTAGCAGGTTGAATGCATCAACATCATCATCGGCAATACGACTGATATCAATGGCTTCGCCTGTCAACAAGGTCACATTGCTGATTGCCCAGTCGATTATGGTCAGGGTGCGCAGTCCCAGAAAGTCAAATTTTACCAGCCCGACGGATTCAACATCATCCTTATCCAGCTGCGTGACCAGGTTGCCACCACCTTCTTCACAGTACAGCGGTGTAAAGTCGGTCAGTACAGATGGTGAGATAACGACACCGCCGGCGTGCTTGCCCGCATTACGCGCTGTACCCTCGAGAGATTTGGCCAGATCAATCACTGCGCGCACGTCATCGTCTTCATTGTATAACTTACGTAGTTCTTCCTCATCCTCCAGCGCCTGGGTCAAGGTCATGCCGATCTCGAACGGAATCAGTTTGGCCAGTCGATCAGCAAAGCCGTACGGGTGCCCCATCACACGGCTGACATCACGTACAACTCCTCGTGCTGCCATGGTGCCATAGGTAATAATCTGTGAAACCTTGTCACTACCGTAACGTCGCGATACATAATCAATGACCCGGTCTCGACCCTCCATACAGAAGTCGATGTCGAAGTCAGGCATGGAAACCCGTTCCGGATTCAGAAACCGCTCGAACAGTAATTCATGAAAGATAGGATCAAGGTCTGTAATACCGAGTGCATAGGCGACCAGGGAGCCGGCACCGGAACCCCTGCCCGGACCAACAGGCACGCCATTCTGTTTAGACCAGCTAATGAAGTCGGCAACAATCAGGAAGTAGCCCGGGAACCCCATATTCAGGATCACATCCAGCTCGATCTGCAGACGTTCATGGTAGACAGACTCGTCTTCATGTAATGCGTTTGTTTCTTTCAGGAAAGTCAGCCTTTGCTGCAATCCTTCACGCGACTGTGCAATAAAATATTCTTCCGTCGACAGGCCACCGGGGATCGGAAAATTAGGCAGGAAGTTCTCACCCAGCTTTAATTCGAGGTTGCAACGTTGTGCAATCAGTTGTGTGTTCTCAATGGCTTCCGGCAGGTCAGAGAAAAGTTCTTCCATCTCTTCCGCTGAACGAAGGTATTGCTGTGACGAGTAATTCTTTGGCCTGCGAGGGTCATCCAGTACCCGACCCTCACCGATACATACACGTGCCTCATGGGCTTCATAATCGGTAACATTCAGGAAGCGTACGTCATTTGTCGCCACCACTGGCACATCCATCTGTTGTGCCAGATGGACACTTGCATGCAGGCATTCTTCTTCCGCTGCCCTGCCTGTACGTATCAATTCCAGATAAAATCGTTGTGGAAAGATATCTTTCCATTCAGCTAACAAACGCTCGGCCTCCGCCTGATTCTCATTAACCAGGGCCCTGCCGATGTCACCTTCCGGACCACCGGACAATGCAATCAGTCCATCCGCGTGCTGTGTAACCCAGGCCCGGGTGACTGTTGGTTGTCCATGCACCTGTCCTTCAAGATAACTCTGACTGACCAGTCGAGTGAGGTTGTGATAACCATCGATGTTCTGGCTGAGCAGAACCAGTCGCGAGGTAGCATCCGGCTGTGCATCATCTCTGACCAGGCATTCAACTCCGATAATTGGCTTGACCCCGGCGGCCCTTGCCGCCTTGTAAAACTTGACCATGGCAAACATGTTTGACAGGTCGGTTACCGCCAGGGCCGGCATTTTCAACTCTGCGGCCTGCTTTAGCAGCGGTTTAACACGACAGATACCGTCTACCAGTGAGAATTCGGTATGCAGATGAAGGTGAACGAATGCCATGGCCTGCTATCCGGTTAGTTACCGGACAGTGCCTCCCTTACCGGACGAAAACTACGCCGGTGATGGATGGTAACGCCATGTTGTTGCAGTGCCTGAATATGCAGCCTGGTCGGGTAACCCTTATGCCGGTCAAAGCCGTAGTCAGGGAAGGACTGATGTAAATCCAGCATTTCCTGGTCACGCTTGACCTTGGCGATAATCGATGCCGCCGCAATCGCGTCTTCCTTGTCATCACCCTTGATGATTGTGGTAACACTGCAACTTAATGCAGGCGCACGGTTGCCATCGACCAGCGCGTGATCAGGCTGGATATGCAATGCAAGTACTGCACGTTGCATGGCGAGCAGGCTGGCATGTAAAATATTCAGTTCATCAATCTCTTCAACCTCGGCGCGGCCAAAGGCAAAACTGGCGGCACGCTCCTGAATGATGACACTGAGCTGTTGGCGCCTTTTTTCTGTCAGCTTTTTGGAATCCCGCAGGCCATCAATCTGATTATCAGGATCAAGAATGACCGCAGCCGCTATAACCGGACCAGCGAGCGGACCCCTGCCTACTTCATCAACACCGGCAATAAACTGACTATATTGTTGCACGGTCATTGTTCAAGAACCTCGATCACGGCATTGGCCGCCTGTTGGCTGGCATTACAGCGCAAGGTTTCATGGATCTGTGTGAATTGATGTTTCAGCTGTTTCACTTCTTCCGGCGAATTCAGCAGGCGTGTTACTTCCGCCGCGATTAATTCCGGACGGGCATCTTCCTGGTATAGCTCCAATGCGACATCACGGTCTGCCAGGTGATTGGGTAATGCATAACGATCGACAATTAATTTACGTTTCATATACCACCAGGTAGATGAAGCCATTTTATAGGCAACGACCATTGGGCGCTTGCATAACAATGCCTCCAGTGTCGCGGTACCTGATGCCACCATGATAACGTCAGATGCGGTCATGACCTCGCGTGCCTGACCATCATACAAGCTGACCTTAATCTCCGGGATTAAGTGTGCCAACATGGCTTCAAACATGGCTCGTATGGCCGGTGTTGCCATGGGAGCCGCAAAAACCAGGTCAGTATTCTGTGTCTTGCATTGGGCTGCGGCCTTACAAAATATCGGTCCGATCTTTTCTACCTCGGTTTTCCTACTGCCTGGCAGAACTCCAATTATCCTTGAATCCAGTGGCAGCCCGAGAGACTCTCTGGCGGCCTGCTGGTCCGGCTCAATTGGGATAATATCTGCAAGCGGGTGTCCAACATAGCTGACGGGCACATTATTGCGTCGGTAAAATTCCGCTTCGAATGGAAATAATGTCAGTATCCGGTCTACGGCCCGCTTGATCTTGTGAATACGCTCCGCGCGCCAGGCCCAGACCGAGGGGCTGACATAATGTATGGTTTTAATACCGGCCTGGCGTAACTTCTCCTCAAGCGAGAGGTTAAAGTCAGGTGCATCGACACCGATAAATAAATCGGGTGGATTTTCCATGCAGTAGCGCCGGAATTTTCTACGAATTGCATAGATTTCACGTAGGCGACCAATTGCCTCGGCAAATCCCATCACCGCCAGTTTTTCAGCTGGATAGTGCATCTCGCAGCCAGCTTCAATCATTTGAGGACCGGCAATACCATAAAACCTGATATCTGGTATCTGCGCCTTGAGTTCACGGATCAGGCTGGCTGCCAGGTAATCTCCAGAAACCTCACCAGCAACAATCGCGATAGTTTTCATATCAATTTTAATCGATAGAAAACGTTATCTGATGATGCCACGTGACGACTGACGCAGGAAATCAGGCAGGCGTTTAACGACATCGAACTGTATGGATAATTCATCCAGTTGTTCAATTGCTTCCTGTAGCCGGTTACCTGATTTATATATTATTTTATAGGCATCACGCAGTGCCTTGATCTGTTCCTTAGTCATGCCGGATCGCTTCAGACCCTCGAGATTGATCCCGTGTGGTTCGGCTGGATTACCATTGAGCATGGTATAGGGTGGGACATCAGCCTTGATTACCGTACCCATGCCGGAAAAGGCATGGTAACCCACACGGCAGAATTGATGTATGACGGTAAATGCACCAAATATAACCTTGTCTTCAACCTCGACATGGCCGGCCAATGTAGCACCATTGGCAAAGATCGTATCATTACCGACCTGGCAATCATGTGCCAGATGTACATACGCCATTATCCAGTTATCATTACCCAGCCGGGTAACACCAACATCCTGCGTGGTGCCTCGATTGAAAGTGCAATACTCACGAATAACGTTGCGGTCACCTATTTCAAGCGTGGTCTCTTCACCGGCATATTTTTTATCCTGTGGTGCGTCACCCAGTGATGAGAATTGATAGATCCTGTTTTGCTTGCCTATTCTTGTCGGGCCATTGATAACTACGTGTGGTCCAATCCAGGTACCTGCATCTATCTCGACATTGGCGCCGATAATACTGTATGGACCTACCTCAACATCATCTGCCAATTGGGCAGATGGATCAATGATGGCGCTGGGATGAATCATTATGAAACCTTACAAGAGATGTTATCTAGCCCTTAACGGTACACATCAGCTCTGTTGTCACTGCCAGCTGATCATCAACATAGGCCTTGCCCTCGAATACCCAGATACCACGCTTGGATTTCAGTAGCTTGATCTCCATACGCAGCTGATCTCCGGGTACAACAGGTCTTTTGAATCGTGTTTTATCGACCCCGGCAAGATAGTAGGTTGAGTCTTCTCCCGGCACAATATTGTCGGTCTTAAATGCCAGTATGCCTGCAGCCTGTGCCATTGCCTCTACCATTAATACACCCGGCATAATGGGCTGTTGCGGGAAATGGCCCGGAAACTGGGGTTCATTAACCGTAATATTCTTGATGGCCGTCAGTGATTCGCCAGGAATGATTTCCAGTACCCTGTCGACCAGCAGGAAGGGGTAACGATGGGGTAATAAGGATTTAATTTCTTCTATGTACATCTCACTCACATGACACCTCAATCAGACAGCCGCTTGGCTATTTCTTTTTAATCGTTTTTTCGAACTTGCTTAATCTTTTTGCTATTTCATCCAGTTGACCAATGCGGGCATAATTTCTACGCCATTGTCTATTTGGCTGAAGTGGCGTACTGGATGAATAGACACCAGGCTCTTTAATGGATTTGGTTACCATTGACTGGGCAGTAATATGGACATCATCTGCCATTTCCAGGTGCCCGAGTACCACAGCCATGCCACCAATAGTACAGCGCTTGCCAATGATTGCACTGCCTGCAACGCCTGAACAACCGGCAATCGCGGTATGCGCACCTATACGCACATTGTGTCCAATCTGGATCTGGTTATCCAGTTTGACGCCATCCTCAATAACGGTGTCTTCAATGGCACCCCTGTCCACTGTGGTACTGGCACCTATCTCAACGTCATCACCAATAACAACCCGCCCCAGTTGAGGCACTTTAACCCATTCACCATTGTCCTGTGCTATGCCGAAACCATCCGCACCGATCACTACACCAGCATGCAGAATGGCGCGTTTTCCAATCACACAGTCCCGGTACACAGAAATATTGGAATGTAATATACCGGCTTCGCCGATCTGTACACCCCTAGATATGACGATATTAGGCCCTATATAACAGTTGTCACCAACAGTGACATTTTCATCAATGAAGCAATTTGGCCCAATTGTTACGTTCGCCCCCAGCGTAGCTGTCTCATGGATAGTCGAAGAGGGATGTATATCCGAAACCTGTCGAACAGGCTCCTGAGAAAGCAGGGCCGCTACCCTTGCATAGCAGGCATAGGGGTTGTGGTGAGCCATTGCTGGCACGGGTGACTTGCTCACATCTTCAGGTTTCAGGATAACCGCAGAAGCCTTTGTTGAAGCCAGGTGAGGATAATACCTGGAGTTGGCCAGGAACGAGATTGCATTCGGCTTGCCACTTTGCAACGTACAGACAGTGGCTATACGGGTGTCTGCATCACCATGCAATTGACAATCAAACCGTTCCGCAAGATCCCCAAGCTGGTATGTGCTCATACAGACCCGCCCAAAAAGAGATTTTGCGAAGCGTTTGCCAATTACTTACCTGCGTTTTTCTTGAAATTATCCTTCAGGATCTTGATCACTTTATCGGTAATATCTATTCGGTCACTGGCATAGACAACCGAGTCGCCCACAATCAGGTCGTATTTTTCATCCTTTGCCAATTTCACGATCGCTTCATTGATACGCTTCTGCAACTTGCCCATTTCACGGTTACGGGCGATCGAGAAGTCTTCCCTGAAGTCGGTAAGATCACGCTTTAACTCACGCTTAAGACGTGAAATCTTGGATTCAAGCTTCTGCCTGTCTGCAGAAGACATGGTGCTACCATCCCGCTTGAGCTTTTCCTCATCCCGGCGTAATTCCTTCTGGGCATTGACCAGCTGATTGTCACGGGCCTTGAATTCACGCTCCACTTTTTCCTTGGCGGCCTTGGTCTGAGGTGCCTTGTCCAGCAGGACGATTGCATTCACAAATCCGATCTTGGCGCCTTCCGCAAGGGCAACAGACGGTAATACTGTGAATGCAAAGGCAAGGATGATGTATTTCAAAGAATGCTTCATTAGGTCGTTCCCATACACTTAGGTATTATATAAAGTTAAAATGTTGAGCCAAAGGTAAACTGGAAGTTCTGTACGTCGTCTTCGCTTTTGTCGTTCAGCGGTTCGGCAAAGCTGGCCTTGATCGGTCCAAAGGGCGATAGCCACCGGACACCAAGACCAGCCGAGTAGCGCAGGTCACCCGCGTCAAAATCACCGGCTTCTGTGAACACGTTACCTGCATCCATAAAGGCCGTCATCCGCCAGGCCTTGTCATCTTTACTGACAAACGGCATCGGTAGAATAACCTCGGCATTGGCAACCAGTCTGAAATCACCACCAAAGGGCTCGCCGGTTGAGTCTTTCGGGCCCAGGCTGTTATCTTCAAAACCTCGTACGGAAGAGACACCGCCGGCGAAATAGTGTTCGTAAAACGGCAGGTCGTCAAGGTCGCCATAGCCATCACCGAAACCGATTTCACCATTGAGTGATAGTGTCGAGTTTCTTGTCAATGGGAAAAATCGCTGATGACGCGCGGTGATTTTATAGTATTCCAGATCACTACCTGGTGAAGAAACCTCACCACTGATTGAAGTATAGGTACCACGATCCGCAAATAGTGCGCTACGATTTCGATTATCATCGACCCATGAAGCGGTTGCGATAACGTTGTCATAGGTATCGCCGTTATCGACGACAAATTGCCTGATTTCCCTTGGGGCGCCAAATGCAGGCTTGAGCTCCAGATTTTCATAACCCAGGCTTACAAAGATAGTGTTGGTCTCGGAAATTGGAAAGCCGTAGTTCAGTTTGCCGCTTAAAACGTCGGTCGTGTAATCTGAAATACCCAATTCCTCACCATCTCGCGAGCGGTATAGAATGCTAAAGCCCCGGCTAATACCATCCGTTGTGTAATAGGGATTGGTGTAGCTAATACCATAGGCCTCATCCGCTTCACTGGTACTGAAATTAACCCCAAACTTGACACCGGATCCCAGGAAATTATCCTGGGAAATACTTGAATTTAGCAAAAAGCCCTGTGACTGCGAATAGCCGATACCTGCGAGCAATTGGCCTGAAGGTTGCTCGGTAACAGAGAAATTCACATCGACCTGGTCGGGGTTTTCCGGCACTGCCGGGGTTTCAACATTAATTTCGGTAAAATAACCCAGACGCTCCAGGCGGGTTCTGGAACGTTCCACGTCCTTGGTAGACATCCAGGCATTTTCAATCTGTCGCATCTCGCGTCGCAGTACTTCATCACGTGTCCTGGAATTGCCCGCGACATTAATGCGGCGCACATAGATACGACGGCCAGGATCTATGAAAAAGGTCAGGGAAACCGTTTTCTTTTCCTCGTCCAGGTCGGGGATCGCATTGACGTTGGCGAAGGCATAGCCATCATTGCCCATCAGGTCGGTCAGGGCATCGGTACTAGCTACGATCGCCCTTCTTGAAAAAATATCACCGGCGCGGACCTGAACGGAACGGAACAGTTCATCATCGGGGTAAAGCAGTTTGCCGGAAATTTTTACCTCTTCTACGGAATACTGCTCACCTTCGGTTACATTAATGGTGATGTAGATGTCTTTTTTATCAGGTGTAATGGAAACCTGGGTGGAATCTATATTGAATTTCAGGAAGCCACGATCCAGGTAGTAGGAACTCAATTTTTCCAGATCAGCGGCCAGTTTCTGTTTTGAATACTGATCATCCTTGGAGAAAAATGAATACCAGGTAGGTACAGTCAATTCAAACTGCTTCTTGAGTTCTTCCTCGTCATAGGTTTCATTACCAATGATATTGATTTCCTTGATCTTGGCGACCAGACCTTCGGATACGTCGACACCAATACCAACACGGTTTCTCTCCAGCGGCGTTACAGTGGACTGTATCCTGACAGAATACTTCCCATGGCTATAATACTGCCGACGTAACTCCTGCTCGACCTTATCCAGGACTGATTTATTGTAGACACGACCCTCCGCAAGACCGATGTCTTTCAGCGCCACTTTCAGTTCATCATTATCGAATTCCTTGTTACCGCTAAAGGTAATACTGGCGATTGCTGGCCGTTCCTGCACGGATACAATCAGGATATTACCCTGTCTTTCCAGTCGGATATCGTTGAAATAACCGCTTTTATATACAGCACGAATAGTCTCTGCATATTGAGACTCACTGAATTCATCGCCGACCTTCACCGGCAGATAAGTAAACACGGTACCCGCCGATATGCGCTGGATACCTTCCACACGAATATCTTCTACTACAAACGTTGCCGCGTAGACATTATGCATCAACCCCATGCATATAAATAACATTAAGATAATCTTATAACTTATTGTTTTCATTAATTATTCCAATGAGTGCTGATTAGCCCAGCAAGCGACTAAAATCATTGTAAAAGGCGAGACTCATCAGCAGCAGCAGGAAAATTATCCCTACTTGCTGCCCAATGGCATAGGCCTGATCTGACAATGGCCCGCCGCGAACGGATTCTATAACGTAATAGAGTAAATGTCCCCCATCTAGCATCGGAATCGGCAGTAAATTCAATACACCCAGACTAATACTGATAATCGCTAGAATTCTGACATATTCCAGCCACCCCAGACTTGCTGCTAGCCCTGCGTACTGTGCGATTGTAATTGGCCCGCTGATATTCTTGTGTGAAGCCTGTCCTATGATCATGCGACCCAGCATCCTGACCGTAAGGGCGGAAAATTCCCATGTCTTGATTAGCGCATGCCCAAATGCCGGGACCGGGTCATACTTCACTTCGGACAGATGTTGCTGACGTACTTCTTCGGGTATGAAGCGCCCTACCCCAATGCGCCCGATCAGCTTTCCATCTTCGTTAATTATTGCGCGGGGGGTGACCTGAACGAGTTGCATAACACCATCACGCCGGATTTCCACTTCAATAGGAGTATCTGGTCGTGCACTGATATAGGAGACCCAGTCAGACCAGTATTTCACCGGCTGACCATCGACAGCAAGTACCCGGTCGCCATGCCTCAGACCAGCCTGTTCGGCCGCACTATCAGGTGTGACTTCACCGATCCAGACCGGAGGTTGCCAGGCCTTAATCCCGAGATTTTGAAGCAAACCATTGTCATCGAGCAATACGGTTTGATTATCAACAATTAGACGATATTGACGTACGGTGTGACCCTGGGTACGGGTTTCGATATTGATCTGATCATCGGATAGCACTGCGTCGAGTAGCTCACTATTGGTCACTGACCACGTTGGCGTGCTATTACCATTGACCCGAAGAATCACCTCATTTGCACGCATACTGGCCCTGTCGGCGGTTGATTGCTCAATAATTTCACCAATTTGCGGTATCTGCCCCGGGATTCCGACGACAAACATCAACCAGTAGGCAAAAATGGCAAAGATAAAATTAGCCATTGGCCCGGCAACCACAATGGCTGCCTTCGCCCTCAAGGACTTGTGATTAAAAGCCTGATGACGATTTTCATCCGTGATTTCATCATCTTGCTCACCGAGCATTCTTACATAGCCGCCCAATGGTACCGCGGCAATTACATATTCGGTGCCATCCTTGCCATTACGTTTAAATAAGGGCCTTCCAAAGCCCACCGAAAAGCGCAGCACCCTGACACCCATTTTACGGGCAACCCAAAAATGCCCATATTCATGGACCGTCACCAAAATGCCTATCGCAACGATAAAAGACAGTAAATTTTGTACAAATTCCATGTTTACAGGTTGTGTAAATATTTATTGGCATGCTCTCGTGCCAGCGAGTCGCTTTCCAGTACGGTATCCAGAGAGTTCACGGATTTCACATCTATGGCCTGCAGTGTGGAATCAATGATCTGTGGTATCTGCATATATGACAGTCGTTCTTCAAGAAATGCTTCAACTGCAATTTCATTTGCAGCATTAAGTATTGCCGGAGCCGTACCTCCAGCCCGTAATGCCTGGTATGCCAGTGTAAGACAGGGGAAGCGCTCCAAATCAGGTTTTTCAAAATCCAGTCGGCCTACTTCAAATATATCCAGCGGCGCCACACCCGATTCAATGCGCTGTGGCCAGGCCAGTGCATGTGCGATGGGTGTGCGCATATCAGGATTGCCCAGTTGCGCCAGTACGGAACCGTCGGAATAGGAAACCATCGAGTGGATCACGCTTTGCGGGTGAATAACGACCTCAATATCATCAGCAGACGCACCAAATAGCCAGTGCGCCTCGATGACCTCCAGGCCCTTGTTCATCATCGTGGCAGAATCCACGGAGATCTTTTTACCCATCTCCCAGTTGGGATGGGCGATTGCCTGCTCCGGTGTGACAGTTGCCAGTTCATTTACCGGTATGGTTCGAAACGGACCACCTGAAGCCGTCAGTAAAATACGTTCGACACCGACCTGCTTTAATCCATCACGAAAAGCGTGTGGCATGGACTGAAATATTGCATTGTGCTCACTGTCAATTGGCAATAATTCGGCGTTGTTTTCAACCACGGCCTGCATGAATAAATCACCAGACATGACCAATGCCTCTTTATTGGCCAGCAATACCCGCTTGCCTGCCCTGGCAGCTGCCAGGCTTGAAAGCAGTCCTGCCGCGCCAACAATTGCCGCCATGACAAAATCCACTTCATCCAGTACAGCGACCTCTTCGAGTGCCTTCATACCGGACAGGATGGTAATTTCCTGTCCTGATAAGCGCCCCTTTAATTGCTTTGCCGCCTGTTCATTGGCCATAACGGCATACCGCGGTTTATGGGTCTGGCACAGGCTCGCCATGCGCTCAACATTGTGGTTCGCTGTCAGCGCAATAATCCGGTACTTGTCCCGATGTAGTGCCAGAACATCAAGCGTGCTTTTGCCGATAGAGCCAGTTGCTCCCAGTATCGTGATACCTGTCATCGAATTAACCTGCGTCTACTCCAGCAAGCCGGGAAACCAGCTTAATCCAAGAAAATACAGCGGCGCGGCCGCTGTTAAGCTATCTATACGATCCATAACGCCGCCATGTCCCGGGAAAATTGAACCGCTGTCTTTGACGCCGGCTGAACGTTTGGCAACGCTCTCAAACAAGTCACCCACGATGGAAAACACAATACATAAAAGCGACACACTGATATAGGACAGCAGGCTGTAAACCGAATAGCCCAGTAGCTGACCCATGATAAATGCCGCTATTGCCCCTGCAACCAAACCACCGTATATCCCTGCCATGGTTTTCCCGGGACTAATAACAGGCGCCAGCTTTGTTAAGCCCATCAGGCGTCCGCTAAAGTAGGCGCCACTGTCCGCCACGCCAATCAAAATGAAAAATGAGAGCAATATATAGGCGCCATGTACGCCAGAGGAATGTAATGCCAGCAGCGACAGCCAGGTCGGGATCAACAGGACAAGGCCTACCAGTCCCCTTGCATACACATTCACTGCATTTGACAATATCTTGTCTGCTGGCGTTATCACCAACCATACAAATGCAAACAGCCAGTAGATAAACACACTGGACATAAGATTCTGCAAAACCAGCTGTTGTGTAACCCATTCATAGCTACTAATCATCAACAACAGGACGATACCAGTGTACGCTATTCTGGAAATCACGCTTGTGAATCCGGACAGGCGAGACCACTCCCATGCACCCGTGAGAACAAATGCACCGAAAATAAAGGCCAGACTTTTTGTTGATAACAGCAGGATTGCTGCAACCAGTAGAGGAATTAATATTGCTGCCGTGATAACACGGTCTTTAAGCATGGGAAACCTGTTTTGCCTGAGTTTGTTCCGGGGTCATACCGTAGCGGCGTTGTCGTTTGGCATAGTCATCCAGTGCTTCTGAAAACGCCTGATCATCAAAATCGGGCCAGAGCGTATCGGTAAAGTACAGCTCGGTATAGGCAAGCTGCCAAAGCAGAAAATTACTGATTCGCCGCTCTCCACCGGTGCGAATAAACAGATCAGGCGGTGGTATTTCTACTGTCGATAGATTGTCTGCAATGTGGCGTTCGTTTATCTCGTCAGCGGTCAGTTCTCCGGCCTCAATACGTCTGGCAAGCTGTTGCACAGCCTGCTTGATGTCCCACTGACCACCATAACTGACCGCAATAACCAGCGTCAGGTTCTGGTTGTCTGTGGTTTGGATTTCCGCATTTTCCATGGCGCGCTGTACTTTTGCCGGGATGTCGCTGCGATCACCGATAAAGCGTAATCTAACGCCGTTTTTGTCCAGCTCACGTAGCTCTGAGCCCAGGGCGGTAAGAAACAGTTCCATTAACAGGGAAACCTCTGTGCGAGGTCGTTTCCAGTTTTCACTGCTAAAGGCGAACAGGGTTAGTGTCGAAACGCCTTTGCTGATACAGGTCTTGACGATATTTTTAACCGACTTGACACCTTGCCGGTGCCCCTTGTTCCGTGGCTCACCACGAAGTTTTGCCCAGCGCCCGTTACCATCCATGATAATGGCAACGTGTGCGGGAAGTATGCTTATTTCAGACTGGGTGTTCATCTACAGGCGGATAGAGTACCTGGACTATATCTCCAGCAACTCTTTCTCCTTGTCCCCCACCATCGCCTCGATTTTGGCAACATAATCATCAGTAAGCTTCTGGATCTGCTCCTGTGCTCGACGTTCATCATCTTCGGAGATCATTTTCTCTTTTACCATCTCTTTCAGGTCACCATTGGCATCCCGTCGAATATTTCGAATGGCTACCCGGCCACTTTCAGCCTCGGCCTTGACAACCTTGACCAGTTCGCGACGACGCTCCTCCGTTAATGCGGGTAAAGGTATACGAATCACGGTACCTGCGGAATTTGGTGTAATGCCCAGATCAGACGTCATAATTGCCTTTTCTATCACTGCTATCATATCTTTTTCGAATGCCGTGACCGTTAATGTGCGCGCATCCTCAATAGCAATATTCGCGACATTGTTCAGCGGTACTTCGCTGCCATAATATTCCACCCGGATATGATCCAGCAATCTCGGGTTGGCGCGGCCGGTACGTATCTTGGTCAGTTCGGTTGCCAGTGCGTCAATGGATTTTCCCATGCGACGTTCTGCATCTTTTTTTGTCTCTTCAATCATGATGGTTTGTATTTATTAATCACTATCAATTCCCCAGTGTACCAATATTACCACCCTTGATGAGCTCCAGTAGTGCGCCATGTTCATTAATATTCAGTACTCTCAGCGGCAGGTTATTGTCACGACAAAGTACAATGGCGGTGGCGTCCATGACGCCAAGCTTTTTTTCCAGCGCATCATCATAGGATATCTGGGAAAATCGTATGGCAGACGGATCTTTCATCGGATCAGCAGAATAAACCCCGTCCACCTTGGTCGCCTTCAGCAGGATGTCGGCATTAATTTCGATCGCGCGCAGGCTGGCGGCAGAATCAGTCGTGAAAAACGGGTTACCGGTACCACCGGCGAAAATAACAACCCGGCCCTTTTCAAGATGTCGCACCGCACGACGGCGAATATAGTCTTCGCACATCTGGTTAATTTTAATGGCGGACATGACCCTTGCCTGCAGGCCCTGCTTTTCGACAGCTTCCTGCATGGCCAGGGAGTTGATTACAGTTGCCAGCATGCCCATGTGATCACCTGTCACGCGATCCATACCGCTGGCGGCCAGACCGGCACCACGAAAGATATTACCACCGCCAATAACGACGCCGAGTTGCACACCGTGATCGACTATTAACTTGATCTCTCCGGCAACACGCGTGATGACTTCAGGATCAATACCATAATCGCCAGATCCCATTAAAGCCTCGCCACTAAGCTTTAACAGTATGCGTTGGTATTTCACCTGTTCACTCATAGGAATGCCTTTAAATGGATTATTGTGCTGCCTTTGCCTGTGCCATTACCTCATCAGCAAAATTCTCTTCCTTTTTCTCAATGCCTTCGCCCAGTTCAAAACGTATGAACGAGTTAACCTTGGCATTGGCCGATTTAAGCAGTTTTTCTACCGTGGTATCGGGATCCTTAACAAAAGGTTGCCCCAGCAGAGTAATTTCCTTGAGGAATTTATTGACCCTTCCCATGACCATCTTTTCGATGATATCAGCTGGTTTACCACTATCGGCGGCCTGCTCGGTAAGGATTTCTTTCTCTTTTTCCAGCACGGCCGGATCAACCTGGTCCTGGTCGATGAATTGTGGCTTGGAGGCTGCAATGTGCATGGCAATGTCCCTCGCCAGCCCTTCATCCCCACCTTCCATTTTGACCACTACACCGATACGGGCACTCGGACCTACCTTATGCAGGTAACTGCCGAGGTTATCGCCCTCGACCACCTCAAAGCGGCGAACACTCATGTTTTCACCAATTTTGCCAATCAGGTCCTTTAGCGAATCTTCGATGGAGCTGCCGCCATTCTCTAATGGCAAGGCATTTAATGCGGCGACATCAGCAGGACGATCTGACAGCACGCGTGCGGCCACGCTGTCTACGAACGCAATGAAGTCTTCATTCTTGGCAGCGAAATCCGTTTCACAGTTTACTTCCAGCACCGCCATGGCATTGTCTGACTGTGCTACAGCGACAATGCCTTCAGCCGCTACGCGGCCCGCCTTCTTGTCTGCCTTGGCGGCGCCTGCCTTACGTAGCAGGTCAACCGCGGCATCCATATCACCATCGGTTTCCACCAATGCCTTCTTGCATTCCATCATGCCTACGCTGGTACGTTCACGTAGTTCCTTAACCATTGCAGCAGTAATTGCCATGTTTAAACCTCTTTAAATCTGTAAATATTCAATAGTAACCAGCGGGCCAAACCTATTCAGACTTGGTAGCCGCTTTCTTCTTGGTAACGGCCTTCTTTTTGGTTGTCGCCTTCTTTTTGGTTGTCGCCTTCTTCTTGGCAACAGCCTTCTTTTTGGCTACTGTCTTGGCTTCAGTTGCTGGCGCAGCCTCCACTTCTGCCGCTGCTTCCGCACCCTTGTCTTCAGCATCGGTAGACTCGCTGGGGGCCGCCTTTTTACGTGTCGTTACCTTGGCTGTTTTCTTGGCAACCTTCTTCTTTGGCTGTGCAACCGGGTTACCTTCACTATCCAGCTCTACCAGATCATCGGAGCCGATATGGGTGGCAATTGTCTTTCTGGCCTCAAGAATGGTATCTGCCAGTGCCTCTACATATAGAGAGATGGCACGGATCGCATCGTCATTACCAGGGATGACATAATCAACGTTGTCTGTTTTGTTGTTGGTATCGACGATACCAACAATTGGTATGCCCAGTTTTCTGGCTTCGGTGATGGCGATATCTTCATAACCGACATCGACGACAAAGATTGCGTCAGGCAAATAGTCCATATTACGGATGCCGCCCAGGCTTTTATCCAGCTTTTCAGCCTCTCTGCGCAATCCCAGGGCTTCTTTCTTGCTGAGACGACCCATGCGACCATCTTCAGCCATGGCTTCTATGTTCTTCATGCGTGTTACGGATTGACGAACAGTCTTAAAGTTGGTCAACATACCACCGAGCCAGCGCTGGCTGACGTAAGGCATACCGCAACGTTGAGCTGCCTTGGCGATAGGGTCGCGTGCAGCACGCTTGGTGCCAACAAACAGGATCTTGCCATTGTTGCTTGCGACCGAGCCCAGAAAATTGAGCGCGTCATTCAGCATCGGCAGGGTTTTTTCCAGATTGATGATATGGATCTTGCTGCGATGACCGAAAATATACGGGGCCATCTTGGGATTCCAGTAACGGGTCTGATGACCAAAGTGTACGCCAGCCTCAAGCATTTGGCGCATAGTGACATTTGCCATGATAAAAACTCCAAATTGTATGGGTTAATCTTCCGCATTACCCCAGTCGATAACCTGAACTACTTGTATCAGGCACCCTATCGACTGTGACGATAAGCGTGTGAATTTAAAAAGCCGGATTAATTTGCCGGCCTGCTTGCCCTCAGGGCGCGCGCTTTATACCATAACCGCCCCTCACCAACAACGAACTTGTGTGAAAATCACCGGTTTTTCAACAATATCACCCGGTTACGGGATGATTTAAGGAATTTTAATGGCTGTCACAATCAAAACCCCTGAAGAAATTGAGAAAATGCGGGTTGCCGGGCGCCTAGCGGCCGAGGTGCTGGATATGATTACTCCACAGGTCGAAGCAGGTATCACCACGGGTGAGCTTGACCAGATTTGCCATGATTACATGGTCAATGTGCAGGACGCTGTCCCTGCCCCACTCAATTACCGTGGATTCCCCAGATCCATCTGTACTTCGGTTAATCACCAGGTTTGTCATGGTATACCCGGCGATAAACAACTGAAGAAGAGCGACATAGTCAATATTGATATCACCGTGATCAAGGACGGCTACCATGGTGATACCAGCCGCATGTTCGCGATTGGCGACATATCGCAGCTGGCCAGGCGCGTCACCCGTGTGGCCTATGACTGCATGTGGATAGGCATCGAGCTGGTAAAACCGGGCTCCCATCTGGGCGATATTGGCCATGCCATACAGACCTATGCAGAATCAAACAATTGTTCTGTCGTGCGCGAATATTGTGGTCACGGCATTGGTAAGGTTTTCCATGAAGATCCCCAGGTACTGCATTATGGCAAGGCAGGAACCGGCATGGTGCTTGAACCGGGTATGACATTCACTATCGAGCCCATGGTCAATATCGGTAAACGACATACAAAGCTGCTGGGTGACCAGTGGACGGTTGTTACCAAGGATCGCAGTCTTTCTGCCCAGTGGGAACATACGATTCTGGTTACCGATGATGGATACGAGGTTCTAACGCTCAGCCCCACCGAGGCCGGTCGCCAGCCACCCCCTGACTGGAAGTAATCCGGCGCCCTCATGCTCATGCAACCAGGCATCACCGAGGAGTTACTTGGACCGAGTGGTCTCGAGCATCATTTAGCCACTGGCATGGCGGCGATCCCCGCCTATAAAGCGGCATTAGCATTGTTTCATGGTTATCTGCAGGACAACTTTGATCCGATCAATTCCAATGTTGATGCGTTGACAGAATTACGTTCCGACTTTATCGATAAGCTGCTTGAAAAGGCCTGGGTACAATATTTTGATGCAGACCTGAGTTATGCAGCACTGGTTGCTGTCGGTGGCTACGGGCGCGGTGAGCTGTTCCCGGGTTCGGATATCGATCTGATGGTCCTCACCGGACGACTGCCGACACATGGTACGCTTGATCGCCTGCAAAAGTTCCTGACCTTTCTCTGGGATATCGGACTGGAAGTTGGCCACAGTGTCAGAACCGTACGTGACGCACATATCGAGGCCAAGGCGGATATCACAGTCGCAACCAATATCATGGAGTCGAGGTTGCTGCTGGGTAGCGAAAAGCTTTTTAATTCAATGAAGAAGTCCTGCGGACCCGGCAAGATCTGGCCCAGTCAGCCTTTCTTCCTGGCGAAGTATGAAGAGCAGATTCAACGTTATAAAAAATTCGACGATACTGCCTATAATCTGGAACCCAATCTGAAAGAAGGCCCTGGCGGGTTACGTGACATCCAGAATATATTCTGGGTTGCAAAACGCCATTTTGATGTGGATGCACTGGATGAACTGGTCGATCATGGCTATCTAACAAAAGATGAGTATCAGATACTACATGATGGCCTGTTATATCTGGGCACCATTCGCATGGCCCTTCATCTGCTTACCGGGCGGCGCGAAGACCGCATTCTGTTCGATCATCAACGTGCGTTGGCTGATCGGTTTGGCCATATCGGTGAAGGCAATGATGCTGTTGAGGCATTCATGCAACAGTATTTCCGCACGGTTCTGGAGCTGCAAAGACTGAACGAAATGTTATTGCAGCATTTTCAGGACGATATTGACCTGAAACCCCGCTGGGGGCGCAAACAGATTAAACCGATTAACAAGCGCTTTCAGTCACGTCGTGGCTTTATTGAAGTTAAAAACAGGAAGGTTTTTAAAAACAATCCATTTGCACTACTGGAGATCTTCCTGATTTTGCAACAACACCCGGAGTTAAAGGGCGTTACCGCCTCAACTATCCGGCTGATTCGTGAATACCGGGATGCGATAGATGATGACTTTAGAAATGACCCCCGTGCCAAAGGCTTCTTTATGGAAATCCTGCGCCAACCAACCGGTATCACCCATGAACTACACCGCATGAATCGCTACGGTATTCTCGCCGCCTATCTACCTGAATTTGCCAATATCGTAGGCCGCATGCAATACGATCTGTTGCATACCTATACCGTCGATGAGCACTCACTGTTTGTAGTCAGGAATTTACGCCGTTTTACAACGCCTGAGTACAAACACGAATTTCCGCTATGCAGCAACATCATGGCGACACTACCAAAACCGGAACTCATTTATATCGCCGGCCTGTATCACGATATCGCCAAGGGGCGTGGCGGTGATCACGCAGAGCTTGGGGCAATAGACGCCCGCAGGTTCTGTGAAAGACATGGCCTTGGAGAATACGACACCAACCTGGTCGGCTGGCTGGTGGAGAATCATTTGCTGATGTCGCAGACATCACATCAGAAGGATATTACTGACATTGAAGTCATTTATAAATTTGCCTCAACCGTCGCCGACGCCGTGCGCTTGAACTACCTTTACGTACTGACGGTTGCAGACATCCGGGCAACCAATCCATCGATATGGAATTCCTGGAAAGAAAACCTGCTCAATGAGCTATATAACGCGACCAACCGTCTATATCGCCACGGCATGGTTTCGTCAGAACTGGAAGAACACCGCCTCAACGCAAGGCGTAAAGAGTCACGTGAACTACTGCTGCAGGGTGGACTGATTGAAACATCGATTGATGACTTCTGGTCCAGACTACCGGATAAATATTTTTTACGACACTCCGTTGATGACATTGTCTGGCATGCCCGCTCCTTGATTGAGAGAAACTTTTCCCCATTACCTATCGTATGCAGCCGTGGTGACAGCCAACGTGGTGTAACTGCCATTTTTATTTATGCGAACGACCAGCAAAACCTGTTTGCCCATACGGCCAGTGCCCTGTCCCAGCTGAATCTGAATATTCTTGATGCCCGAATACTGGAGACAAATGACAGCTTCGCGCTGAATACCTTCATCGTACATGACGACGAGGGAATGCCGATTATGGATGCCATTGATCTCAAATCTATTGAAGACAGAATCAGTGCAGAGATCAACCTGGCAGATGCGCCGGTAACTGAAGTAAAAAGACGCATCCCGAGGGTACTGAAACAATTCGCCATCAGGACCTATATTGAATTTGAGCAGGACGATAATAGTCAGCGGACCATGCTAAGGCTTAATACGACCGACCGGCCAGGCATCCTTTCACAGGTTGGCCAGGT
>JAPHTU010000328.1 GCA_026196145.1 Gammaproteobacteria bacterium | reverse complement strand
TTGCGCCTGCCCGCTGATGACCCGAAACAGGGTTGATTTACCCATACCATTGCGCCCAACCAGACATACGCGCTCACCCGCATCAATCTGAAAATTAACCTTGTCCAGCAGCGCATGGTGGCCATAGGCCAGCGAGGCGTCTGTAAGGGTGAGCAGGGGCATGGATTTTACGGTGGCCGGGAAGGGACGCGCACTGTAGAGGTTTATGGGTTAGTGGTAAAGACTTGGCTATAAGACTTTAAATTAACTCATGATGCGCGGCCATCGATCATGCACCGCATCCTGAAAGTCTGGCTCCACCGTCACGATATAAACCCGTTGTTCCTGCTTTTCCTTTGCCACCAATCCCTGTATCCATTGGCCCGGTGACAGGTCATACCAGTGCGAGGTACCTTCCATGTCCTTTTCCATGAACTGTACGATCGGTAGCTTCACCGGTGTAGGGAAATAACGATCCCATCGTCCGGCATAAATCGACTCCAGCCGTGCCCAGCCGCCTGGCGGCAAGGCCCCTAGCTGGGTTTTACGACGCCCCCAAGGCAATAGCAGCATGCTACCGTCCTTTTGAAAAACCGGCAGCATGGCCTTCGGGTTCGGGAAAAATAGCCGAAAATCCTGACCCTGATAATTGAAAATCACACCGCTGCACATAACTACTCGCTCTCTCCTGATTGCGTCATCTCTAAAAATAGTCTAACCTACAATGAGAACGTTTGAGAACAAAAACATTTTATCGAGAGCAGGCATGCCTATGAGCCCGATACAGGAAAAAATTCTGCGGCACTTCCATCGCTATTTTGAGCAATACGGGCAGGCGCCCACGCTGGCCGAACTGGGTGAAAGTGTCAATATTTCATCACGCGGCACCATGCACCGACATGTCAATACATTGATTTCACTGGGAAAGCTGGAAAAAAGCCCAAAACACTGGCGCGGCCTGAAGCCGGCGGAAATTCATGACTTACCATCTGCCACCCTGCCCTTGGCTGGCAATATCGCTGCTGGCCTGCCGATCCAGGCGATAGAGGGTCAGGACACACTGGACCTGGGCCAGCTACTGTGCCAACCGGGGCGCTACGCCCTGAAAATTATCGGTGACTCCATGGCTGATATGGCACTGCATGATGGCGACTTTGTCATTATTGAGTCCCGTTCACAGGCCAATAACGGGCAGGTTGTGGTTGCCCTGATTGATCGGGAAGAGGCCACGCTGAAGCGTTTTTATAATCACGGTAACGGCTACATCGAGCTGCGCCCGGAAAATACCAGCATGGAGTCCATGCATTATGCCGCTCATCGGGTCACGGTTCAGGGTGTGCTGGTCGGTTTGACACGGGTTTATAATTAATCACCAGTATCCTGAGATCTGCAAATTTTCTGTAAAAACTGGCTACGGGCCGTTCATAACCTTATAGCGATGAATTATCATGTGCACATAATAAATTCCGTGCCGCATCAATAATCGCCGGCATCGAAAACAAATCCTCGGGGGGAGGTTTTAAAGGATGCCTGTGCCTGCTGAATCCAGACTAGTTGCCTGTCACGAGTGTGATCACCTGCATCATAGTGCGCCCATCGCAGAGGGTGCCAGGGCTTTATGCACGCAATGTGGCTCCCTGCTCTATCGTCAGTCCAGTGGCGTTGATACAACCTTGGCATTATATATTGCTGCGTTGATCCTGATGATCATTGCCAACAGCTTTCCCTTTCTGTCACTGCAAATCGGCGGCCGCGCGGAACACAATATCCTGATTTCTGGCGCATTGGCATTACATCAACTCGGTATGAGCGAACTGGGCCTGCTGGTCTTTCTGACCAGCGTATTTTTTCCGATAGTGGTCATTGTCGGTATGTTGTACCTGCTACTACCAGTCCGCATGGGGTTTACCCCGCCATACAAGGGCCAGGTTTATCGACTGGTCAATGCCCTGCAGTCCTGGAGCCTGATCGGTGTGTTTGTCCTGGGCGTACTGATCGCCATCGTCAAACTGCTTGATCTTGCCGAGGTCATTCCGGGTATTGCGTTATACGCCATGTTTGCGTTACTGATTATCATGACAACTGCCAGTATCAAGTTTGAACCATCCAACATCTGGCCACACAGAAAACAAAGAGAATTAAACCTGAAACCTGATGGCAAGACGGCTGCCGAGCAGCAGTTACTTAATTGCCATACCTGTGCCTACCTTGTGCCGATGTCAGCCCGGCAATCACATTGTCCACGCTGCCACACACCACTGCATAGCCGTAAACATAATAGCCTGGCACGCACCTGGGCCCTGATTTTTACAGCAGTGATATTATTAATACCGGCCAATATCTATCCCATTATGACCGTTATCCGTTTTGGTCAGGGCGCACCCGATACCATCCTGAGCGGTGTTGTCCATTTAATAGAAGGTGGTATGTGGCCGCTTGCCCTGATTGTGTTTTTTGCCAGCATATTCGTTCCCTTTCTTAAACTGATTGTACTGAGCCTGCTCGCTGTCACTGTCCAAAGACGCTCCAACTGGAGAAAAAAGGATCGTACACTGCTATATCGTGTCACCGAGGTCATTGGCGCCTGGTCGATGGTGGATATTTTCCTAATTGGTTTGCTGGCAGCACTGGTAAATCTCGGTGCCCTGGCGACTATCCGGCCCGGTGTTGGCGCCACCTTTTTTGCTGCCGCAGTAATCATTACCATCTTTGCCGCACACAGCTTTGACCCACGCCTGATCTGGGATAATGCAAGGAAAGCCAGTGACTGAATCAGATAATACATCGCCACAACCCGATCTGCCGGAACCTGACATTTCACATGGCCGAAGTTTTTCACTGGTCTGGCTAATCCCGATTATTACCCTGTTGATTGGTGGCTGGTTAACTGTCAAGACACTGTCTGAGCAAGGCCCCAAAGCCACCATAAGTTTTAAGACTGCCGATGGTATCGAGGCAGGAAAAACCAAAATCAAATTCAAGAATGTTGAGATCGGCGTGGTGGAGTCTGTGCAGTTTGCTGAAGACTTCTCACATGTGATCCTTAGCGCCGAGTTCCATTACGGAACAAAATCATTCCTGCGCCGCGACAGCCGCTTCTGGGTCGTCAAACCTCGTCTTGGGTTACGTGGTGTATCCGGCCTCGATACACTGATATCGGGCGCCTATATAGAAATTGAACCTGGACAGGGTATCGCTCGCCGACATTTTGTTGGCCTGGAAACACCGCCAGTCGTCAATGCGAGCGAGAACGGCAAGGAGATCGTAATAATCGCAGATAAGCTGGGGTCTATCGATACGGGTTCCCCGATTTACTACCAGGGCATTACCGCCGGCGAAGTACTCGGATATGAACTGGGCAATGATCGTAAGAGTGTTTATATCCACGCCTTTATCAAAAGCCCGCTGGATGAACTGATTCAAAGTAACACCCGCTTCTGGAACGTCAGTGGCATGGATGTCTCGCTGGGTGCTGATGGCTTCCAGATGCGTACCGAATCCATGCAAACCCTGCTGTTCGGCGGGATTGCCTTTGAAACACCCACCACAAATGAACCTATGCAGGATGGAACAGATACGCTTATCTTCACACTGTATGACAGTTATGATGCGATACAGGATCACGCCTTCACGCAGAAATTAAAGTTTGTCATGTTTTTTGACAGCTCTGTGCGCGGCTTGAGTGTCGGCGCGCCCGTTGAATTCAAGGGTATCAAGGTCGGTTCCGTGCTCGATGTTCGACTGGAGTTTGACAGTAATGACTCATCATTTCGCATACCGGTTATTATAGAGATCGAACCGGAACGTATCGTTGATCGTAATGCTGACAAAGACAGGGCTTCACCCTATGAAACACTAAGCAACCTGGTTAACAAGGGGTTACGTGCACAACTGGCAACCGGCAGCCTGTTAACTGGCCAGTTGTATGTTCAGCTGGATATGCGCCCAGATACCGTGGCCACATTGTCTGGTGAGGAAAATGTACTGCCAGAGCTACCAACCGTACCCGGTGGCATGGATGCGATCACGGCATCGCTGCAAAACTTTGCCTCCAAACTGGAGAAAGTAGAGATAGACAAGATCGGCAAAGAGCTACTCACCACTCTGGAAGGCACCGGCAAACTGTTCAGCTCGCCTGAATTGCACGCCGCTGCTAACGACCTCAAGGCCACCTTGCATTCACTCAAGGCAATACTGGATGAACTGGATGGCAACAATATTAACGAGGCAATTGCCTCGGCCAGGAAGGTGCTGGAAAAAACCGAAACAACCATGACCCTGCTGAATTCGGCGCTAAAACCTGATTCACCCATTCAACATAGCGTGATACAGATGACCAATGAGCTGGAAGAAACCGCACGCTCTATTCGTTCCCTGGTAGATCTACTGGAACGTAATCCCGAATCACTCATTTTCGGTAAAGAAATAAAGGGAGAATAATGTGATTGTTTCCATGCTCATAAAAAGCTATCGCTTGCAGGTATTTTCCCTGGCGCTGCTACTCATACTGGGACTGTCAGGTTGCATTGGCGGATCCAGCCCGGCGGTGCGTTTTTATGTCCTCAGCCCGCTCGCGCCAACTGAATCGACCACTTCATCAAAACCACTGGCCATCGAGATATCCACCATCCACCTGCCGCAATATCTGGACCGACCACACCTCGTTACACGTAGTGGCAATAACCGGCTCAGGATACTACAAAGCCACCAATGGGGCGGCAACCTGCGCAAGGACATGGTACGCACGCTGGCAGTTAACCTTTCCCAGCTACTTGATACTCCCAATATCACGATTGCACCTCATCGCAGTTCAACCCAGGGGGACTACCGGGTGTCGATCGAGATCATCAAGTTTGAAAAAGACACCGATGGACATGTCAGGTTATCTGCACAATGGCAGATAACCAGCGGCATGGAGAGAACGCCACTAGTCACAGAAATCACAACGCTCAGTGGCGACTCGCCTGCAGCGGAAGACAACTATGACGAGGTCGTCGCCATGATGAGTCAACAATATGGCGAACTGGCAAAACTTATTGCGCAGGCCATCCGGCAACTTGAAGAAAAATAATATCTTGAACACCCTGCACACATTTCTGATTACGGGTTTACTGCTGTTTGCCGGGAGCAATACAGCTTTGGCCAAGGACAGCCTGACCGGACGCGAGATCATGGAAGAGGTGTATCAGCGACATGAACAGTTCCCGTATATCTATGAAGAGCAGGTTATGGTGCTGATTGACTCCTCTGGTAACCGCGACACAAGAAAGCTTAGACGGTACTCGCGTCTCGACTCTGCTGATAGCGGTCGTTACCTGCTGTTGTTTGACCACCCACCCGAGGTGCGTGGCGTTGGACTGCTAACAACCATTCAGCCACCCGAAAATATCCAGGCCAGTATTTATCTGCCGGCCTACGGTCCGCAGTTGATCAAGAGTGTCGGCCAAAACCAGGCAGATACATTTTTGGGAACGGATTTTTCAGTGAGTGATTTACTACCAGAACCATTGGGTAAATACTACTTCAAGCGACTTCAGGACGAACGTGTCGGCGAGGTGGATTATTTTATCCTCGATATGTACGGGAAACAGGCAGACACAGATAACGAGCCACCATTAAAGCGCCATTATGTACGGCAGGATATTTATTATATTACGCGCACTGATTCTTTTGACCGGCATGGACGATTGCATAAGCGACAAACACATCATGACATGAAACCACTCGGTGGCTCTATGTGGCGTGCCGACATGGTGCTGATGGAAGACCTGAAGGCAAAACACCAGTCACTTATAAAAATTTCGCGGCGGGTATTTTCCAGGGATTACGTGCCGGAAGAATTATTTACCCTTGAGTGGCTGGTAAATAATCAGCATATGCCGTTACCGGAAAAAGAAGCAGCGCCTCCCGACACGAGTACGGGATCTCATGGCGAAGTTAATATAAGCCAGGCGATGGAGACAACAAACTGATGTTTACAAGACTATTAATGCTTGGTTTAAATCGTCAACTGGCCTCGATCTCGTTTCTACTGGCAGTTACATTACTCCTGCTGACAGGTCTACCCAGACTATCAATTGATACAGGGCTCGATAGCCTGATCCCGGCCAATGACCCGGCCCGCTTGATATACGAAAGGATCTCAGGTGAATTCGGTACAGATAACCGAACCATTATCTATATACGTGATGCCAACCTGTGGACACCAAAAAAACTGGCCGTACTTGAAAGCCTGCATCACAAGCTGGCTGGTCTCGACTACGTGAGTCGGGTAGATGACCTGTTTACACTGCATACCATCAGGGGGAAAGATGGCAAAGTCGACTCCCGCCCTCTTCTCAGGGAGGCACCGAAAGACAATGAAACTGCATTGCAGGTTCGCGAGGACGCACTGAGCAATCCATTAATTGTCGACAATTTTGTCTCCCCTGATGCAACCGTCACTGCCATCATCGTCTCGATTCGAGAGGTCAGAAATGACAACAATTTTAATGCCCGGGTCAATGATGATCTCAACAGGCTCGTTGCATCGATTCAAACAACATTTGAAGAGGTGGTTCAGGTTGGATCGCCACGCATTAACACCGAACTAAAAACCAGCCTGACTGCCGATTTTAAATTGTTGGGACCACTTTCTGCATTCGTGCTGGTCATATCGATCCTGTTCTTCCTGCGTAGTGGTCTTGCGGCGCTCATACCACTGATTACTTCTGTGGTCAGCATATTATGGACCTTTGGCTTGATGGGTCTGCTGGGTATTCCGGTCAACATCCTCAGCACCATGCTACCCTCACTGATTATCGTTATTGGATCAACCGAAGATACACACCTGATCGCTTCTTATTTTCATGAACTTGCCCTTGGAAAAACCAGAGACAGTAGTAAATCCAGACGTCAAATTGCGACCCGACTAACACTGAAGCGTATGGGGCTGCCATTGGTGCTTACCATCATGACAACCGTGCTCGGGTTTGCCAGCAATATATTCAGCAGTATCGGTTTGATACAGGATTTTGCTATCGCATCCACGTTTGCAATCCTGGCAAACGGCATCATTACCCTGCTGCTGGTTCCAATACTGCTTTATCACTTTGGCCCGATTAAAAACCGTGTTTACCAGTCAAGCGGGGAAACCAAAGGCATTGCAACACTGGTTACAGATGCCTTCAAGTTCTCACAGTCAAAATTTCCACGCTTCATCCTGCTGGCAACAGCTGCTCTTTGTATCTTTTTTATCTATGCCGCATCGAAGTTACATGTCACCAATGACCCACTCTCCTACTTCCCTGAACATCGCCCCTTGATTCAGGATGCAAAACGCATTCATGAAGACCTGTCCGGAATCAAGTTGTTTTTTATTACGCTGGATACCGGGAAGGAAAAGGCTTTCCAGAGCCCGGAAAACATCCGCAAACTGGCTAGCATACAAGCCTTTATTAAAAGACAAGGGGCCTTCGATCGCAGTATCTCACTTGCTGACTACCTGGCTTTTGTGAACCGCGAGTTCCGGCAAGACAGGAACAGGCTCGATTTACCTGAAAGCCGCGAACTGATTTCACAATACCTGCTTTTCTTTCACCGGAGTGACCTGGAAAGCTACGTCAGCCATGACCTTAGCCGGGCCAACATTGTCGTTCGTCACAATATCAACGATTCGCATACATTAAATCAATATGTCAGGGAACTGGAAGTGACCCTCCCTCACATTGTTGGTGGCGATATCAAAACCACGATAGTCAGTGAAAACCTGATGATCAATCAGGCCGCAGAAAGCCTGATGATTGCTCAGGTCAAGTCACTCAGCTTACTGCTGTTTGCGATCTTTCTGATCATGTCCGCCATGTATACCTCGTTTAAGGGCGGCCTGATAGCGCTGGTACCTGCTGTTATTCCGATCGTCCTGATGTTTGGCACCATGGGTCTGCTGGATATTCCATTAAATCCGGGAACTGCCATGGTTGCCGTCATTGCAATCGGTATTGCCATTGACGGGACCATCCATTTACTTTCCAGATACAACGAACTTTGCCGGCGCACGGATGATTACCTCAAGGCCGTCAGTATCACCGTCCACGAAGAGTCAACCCCGTTAGTTACAGCCAGCCTGTCGCTTGCATTTGGCTTCGGCGTCCTGCTGTTATCAAACTTTACTGTCGTTGCACAGTTCGGCGCGTTGGCTGCCGCCACCATGTTGTTCTCGATCTACGCAAACCTGCTGATTACCCCATTGATAATGACCCATGTCAGGCTGGTTGGCCTGCACCAGATTCTTACTATTTCTGTCGATAGTGAAGTATTGGATAACAGCCCGCTGTTTGCTGACATGAGCAACTATCAACGACGCAAGGCAATATTGATATCCGAACTTAATGAATTCGAGGCCGGAGATAAGTTAATTGAACAGGGCACCAGTGGCCGCAATATGTATTTATTACTTTCTGGCGAAGTCGAAGTCATAAGACATAATGCAGATGAGAGCCTGCATCTGGCAACGCTCAAACCGGGACAGGTATTTGGTGAAATCGGCTTCATCAGGGAAACCCTGAGAACTGCCGATGTGCAGGCATCCACTCCGGTATCTGTACTACGCTTTGACTACGACAAACTGAAAAAAGATCTGAAACTGTTCCCCAATATCATTGCCAAACTCAACTTCAATATCAGTTGTATACTGGGTGAAAGACTGGCAGATGCAGTGGAAGCAATGAGCCAGAAATCAGGCAATAGCTGAAGCTAAGCCAAACCGCATCTACTGGCGTTGCTGCAGTATCTGTTTGGCTATTTTTTCTATCTCTCGCACCTTCCTTTCACCACTTACTTCGTCCCACTCACTTTGTTGAAGAATTCCATCATCAATAATATGCGGAGCCTCGTTGCCAGCATCGTGTTGCTTTACCGCCTTGTTTTCAAAGTAAGTCTCGAAGGCACTGGCTTCGAATGATCCGGTATCAGTAAAACCACCATTCTCATCCGGTTTTGGCACAACCGTATCATCCTCCTCCTGAGGAACCATAAAGGCCAGAGCACCCAGTTTTGACATGGCACGGATATATTTTTTGGCCTGATCAAAAGAAATGCCGCGCTTGATCTCGCGTTGCTTGCCAATAAACAAGCGGCCAGCCATGGCGATGTCGATGTGAAAAAGCCTGGCCAGTTTTCCCTGCACAGCCTGCTGCTCATAACCCGGCATCAGGTCACCCTCAAAAACAATCTTGTATGTCATGTTGTCCATGTATACCACTCCTCTCGAACTCCGATGAGCAGACTCTAGCGCCAGGCCATACAATAAAATATCGACAACATCACATTATCTACACGTATTCATCCGTTTCGGGTAGGATATGCGGCTTTTCATGACGTACTTCACAAATTTGATCACATGCTGCGCAAGATCCTGATTACCTCCGCCCTGCCCTATGCCAATGGCCCTATTCATCTCGGCCATATGGTGGAATACATCCAGACCGATATCTGGGCCAGATTCCAGCGCATGCAAGGCCACACCTGTTACTACGTTTGCGCGGATGATGCACATGGCACACCGATTATGTTGCGCGCACGATCTGAAGGCATTACACCGGAATCACTCATCGAAAGGGTTGCTGCAGAACATCAACAGGATTTCGCTGATTTCAATATTGCCTTTGATAACTATCACAGCACCCACTCACCGGAAAATGAGGCATTGGCCTGCCAGATTTATGAATCACTTGATAAGGCCGGACATATTCATCAGCGCACCATTAAACAGATGTATGACCCTGAAAAGGAAATGTTCCTGCCCGACCGGTTTATCAAGGGTGAATGCCCACGTTGCTCTGCAGTCGACCAGTATGGCGATTCCTGCGAGGCGTGCGGTGCAACCTATTCACCTACCGAGCTGAAAAATGCGGTATCTGCAATTTCCGGTGCCCAACCTATGGAAAAGGATTCCCTGCATTACTTCTTCGCGCTGGGGGATTTTGAAGACATGCTCAAGGACTGGACCCGGGGTGGTCACTTGCAACACGAAGTCAGTAACAAACTCGGTGAGTGGTTTGAGGCGGGTCTGCGTGACTGGGACATATCGCGGGACGAACCCTATTTTGGTTTTCGCATACCGGGAACAGAAAACAAATATTTTTATGTGTGGCTGGATGCACCCGTCGGCTACATGGCCAGCTTTAAAAATCTGTGCGACAAGCAGGGCATCAACTTTGATGAGTTCTGGGGCAGTGATTCAAACGCCGAGCTATATCATTTTATTGGCAAGGACATTATCTACTTCCATGCCCTGTTCTGGCCTTCCATGCTCTCTGGCAGTGGCTTTAGAACTCCCAATGCGATCTTCGCACATGGCTTTCTAACGGTCGACGGGCAGAAAATGTCCAAGTCTCGAGGTACATTTATCAAGGCCAGAACCTATCTTGATCATCTCAATCCTGAATACCTGCGTTATTACTTCGCAGCAAGAATGGGCGCAGGTGTCGATGACCTCGACCTCAACCTGGAAGATTTCAAGGACAGGGTCAATAGTGACCTGGTCGGCAAGGTAGTCAATATTGCCAGTCGCTGCGCAGGCTTCATCAAGAAGAAGTTCGATGGAAAATTATCAGAACAATGTGTGGAACAGACACTCTATGATTACTTTGTTGCTGCTGGAGATGACATTGCCGGGCACTATGAATCACGCGAATATGGCAGGGCCATGCGTGAGATCATGGCATTGGCCGACAGGGCCAATCAATATATTGATGAGAAAAAACCCTGGGTACTCAGCAAGGAAGAAGGCAGAGAACAGGAAGTACAAGACGCCTGTAGCGTAGGCCTGAACCTGTTCCGCGTGCTGGTAACCTATCTAAAACCGGTATTACCCAGGCTCACAGAACAAAGTGAGGCTTTCCTGAATGTGGAGCCACTACAATGGGACAGTATTTCGCAGCCGCTCACAGCCCATACAATAAATAAATTCAAACCCCTGATGACACGCATTGATGAAGAACAAATTGCGGCGATGCTTGAAGACAGCAAGGAAACCATCAGTGCCACGGAGGGCAATACAATGACATCAACCACTACGGATTCAGGTATCGACCCGATTGCCGATGAAATTCAATTTGATGACTTTGCGAAGCTGGATTTGCGTATTGCAAGGATCGTCAAGGCAGAACATGTAGAAGGTGCGGACAAGCTGCTACAGCTTACTCTGGATATCGGCGGTGAAACCAGAAACGTCTTTGCCGGTATTAAATCCGCCTATTCTCCAGAAGACCTGCAGGGCAAACTGACTGTCATGGTCGCCAACCTGGCACCACGTAAAATGCGCTTTGGTGTTTCAGAGGGCATGGTGCTGGCTGCCGGCCCGGGCGGTAAGGATTTATTTGTACTGCATCCTGATGATGGCGCCCTGCCTGGAATGCGCGTTAAATAATATCAACACCCTCGCCAGTTCTGACATCCAGGCGCTCTAACTCCTACATCCCTGTAATCGTGCCTCTCGCGGCATACGACCGCCATGGACGGCGGGAGTGTCGGTATTGCAGGAGCATTTACCGACCGCCGACCAGGGATAGTCAAGAGCCATGAAGGACAGGCAGCTCCATGACATCCTGTCATCGCTGCATTTGTGCGTCCTTGCACATCAGATGTTCGAGAACAGCCTGTCCATCCGATGTACAGGATGTACAAGTGCCTTGAAGGGCAGGACGCCCGAGAAAGGCCCTGGACATAAAAAAAGCCCCGGCGGTTTCCCAGCGGGGCTTTTCAGTCTCTGCCACCAGATGGTGGCTAAAGCGCCTGACTTGAATTACTTCTTGGCAGGAGCCTTAGGAGCAACAGGAGCAGTAGGAGCAGCTGCTACAGGAGCCTGAGGGGCAACTGGGGCGCCGTAGTAGTAAGGTGCATAGCCATTGCCATTGTAGCTGTAGCCGTCACCGCTTCCACGAACGTCAGTATCCATGTCAGCATTACCTTTACCTTTGCCGCTGAAAGAGAAGTTGAACTCACCTTCGCCGGCAGCAGAACCTTTACCTTTGCCATCGAAGTCAGAGTTGGCACGACCCTGGAAGTCATCAGAGCTGTTGTAACCGTTGTAGCCGTT
>JAPHTU010000321.1 GCA_026196145.1 Gammaproteobacteria bacterium | reverse complement strand
TGCAGCGCCAATCAGCAAAAAGATATCAGCCACCAGGCCCATCACTCGGCCTGCTCCATACTGCGGGCTATCGCCACGGTACCGACAAAGGCCAAGGCCCCGAATACCAGTGCAATATCCAGATACACGGGGTTATTCAGCCAGGCGGCCAGGCCAACCAGCCCCGCGGTGGTGATCACTGCCAGGGTGTCCGCCGCCACCAGGCGATCAAGCGTACTCGGCCCCAGTAACAAGCGAATCATGCACAGGCTGACGCCCAGCAAAATCAGCCCCAGCGAGACAACCTGTAGCAAGGTGGCGCTCACTTCACAAACCTGGCCAGATGACGTTCAAATCGCCCGGCAATTTTTTCTGTTACCTGTTTGCTATCCAGTCCGGACGGACAATATACCCAATGCACAAACAGCCGATTGCCCTCAAAGTCCACGCTGAGTGTGCCCGGCGTCAGTGTAATCGTATTCGCCAGTAACAGGCGCCCAAGGTCGGATTGCAGCGCAGTCTCGATTTCAACAATCTCTGGCTGGATGGGTAGTGATGGCGTTAACACACGCCTGGCGAGGTCCAGATTGGCCACCACCAGGGCAGTGATGAAATCAACAAGATAAACCAGGATATAAAATGGCATCAGCCAGGCTGGCCTCAGGCCAATAAAAACTGTCATGCGCCTGTAATAAAGTACAGTTATCGTCGCGGATACAATGATACCTGTAGCCAGCTCCTGGGCATCAAAACTACCGACCAGCGCCAACCAGAGTAGCAGGCTCGACAAAAACAACATGGCAATTGCCGATATCGGCACGGCTGCTGATGTTTCGGAACCCGACATTAAGAGACAAACCTGACGTGACTGACGATGGACACCTAACCCCCCTGAAAACATGAACATCACAGGGGTAAAAAATAACACACAACAAGCATCCCCACGTGCATGAACTATAAGTAGACCCAACTGTGGATGTTTTGATACAGATCAACTTCTTTGCTGCATTCTCTGCAACCATGTCGGGCTATAATGGTTCAGATACAAACCAGCAATAAGACCTGTACCAGCCAGCGATATATCAGAATACCAGTCTGCCTTTTTAAGGTTACAGAAACATTACAAAAAGCTAACAATATTCATATATACGAATTACACATAGCTGGCCAACAGCGTGTAGAATCAGGCCTGCAACTGACCCGCCAGTATTTGCCCCGGTTAAGTGCAGACCGATAGACCAAAGAGACACGATAACCCGACCAAAAGTCCAATAGATCATTATCGTGATAATAATTACAGCAGAGGGATTGATTGAAGGAGACCTATGAGCATCTCACCAGAAGAGCAGGCCCGGAAATACAGATACTACATTGAACCCAAGCAGGTCAATGAGTTAACCAGAAGCACCCTGGTACTAATTCTTGCCGGCGGCGAGGGGTCACGCTTGAAGCAACTCACCAGTTGGCGGGCGAAACCGGCGGTGCCGTTTGGCGGCAAATATCGCATTATCGACTTTCCTCTCTCGAACTGCATCAACTCGGGGCTGCGCCGTATTGGTGTCCTCACCCAGTACCGTGCCCATTCCCTGATTCGTCACCTGCAACGCGCCTGGAGTTTTATGCGTAACGAAATTGGTGAATTCGTCGAAATCCTGCCAGCCCAGCAACGTACGTCCGAGAGACAGTGGTACCAGGGGACGGCCGACGCCCTGTATCAGAATATCGACATTATCAATCGACACCATGCTGAATATGTCATGGTACTCGGTGGTGACCATGTCTATACCATGGACTATTCCAAGATGCTGGTGCATCACGTCGAAAGAAAGGCTGATTTTACCGTGGGTTGTATCGAGGTCCCCAAGGAGGAAGCCAAGGATTTTGGTGTGATGAGCATTGACGAGGAAATGCGCATTACCAATTTCACCGAAAAACCGGATGAGCCGGATTGCATGCCTGACAAACCGGATACGGCCCTGGCATCCATGGGTATCTATGTCTTTACCACCAAGGTTCTGTACAAGATGCTGATGAGTGATGCCAGCAGCCTGACATCATCACACGACTTTGGCCGCGACATTATTCCAGCCAATATCGGTGATCAACATGCGGTCGCCTACCCCTTCAGAAATGATGACGGGGAGCCCGACTACTGGCGTGATGTGGGTACCGTCGATTCCTACTGGGAGGCCAATATCGAATTATGCGGTATCGAACCCGAGCTAAACCTGTATGACCGATACTGGCCGATCTGGACTTACCAGACGCAACACCCACCGGCAAAGTTTATCTTTGATGATGAGGGTCGTCGCGGCGCAGCCATAGACTCGCTGGTGTCAGCCGGCTGCATACTTTCCGGGGCCAGCGTCAAGCGCTCGATTATCTTCTTTTCATCGACCATTGGCAGCTACTCTTCGGTCAGGGACAGCGTTATCCTGCCCAAGGTCTTTATCGGTCAACACTGTCGCATCAAAAACACCATTATCGACAAAGGCTGCGTTATTGAAGACCACATGGTCATTGGCGAGGATCTGGAAGAAGACAAAAAACGATTCCATGTTACCCGTAAAGGCATCGTACTGGTGACCCCGGAAATGCTGGGACAGAATCTCTTCGACCCGAAAGACTTGTAGTTTTTACCGCACACTCAGCCGTAATATCAAGCAGGTAACACCTATGAAACTGGCCTTTTGCTGGCATATGCACCAACCCTATTACCGTGATGAACTGCACGGCCAATACCGGCTGCCCTGGGTTTACCTGCATGCCATGAAAGATTACTCCGACATGGCCTGGCACCTGGAACAGCACCCGGACATGTGCCTGGTCGTCAATTTCGCGCCGGTTCTGCTGGAACAGCTGGGGGACTACGCCCGGCAGGTGGATGAATTCATCCAGCAGGGCGAACCCATGAACGACCGCATGCTTAACCTATTGGCCGGTGCGATCCCGATTCCCGTGGACAGCGAAGAACGCAATAAAATCATTCTCGATTGCCAGCGTTGTAACGTCACCACCATGATTGAGCCCTGGCCGGCCTTCAGTGCACTCGTGAACTACGCCGATACCCTGACACAGAAATCAACAACCAATCTTGCCGCCCTGGGATATTTCAGCCAGCAATATTTCTATGATCTGCTGACCTGGTATCACCTGACCTGGCTGGGTCATGGTCTGAAGCAGGACAAACGGGCACAACGACTCATTGAAAAGGCCAGCAACTTTACTGCCGAAGACCGCGGTGAATTGCTGGAACTCATCCAGGAGTGCCTGCATGGCATCATTCCACGTTACAAGGCGCTGTCGGATAGCGGCCAGATTGAACTTTCAATGACCCCCTGGGGCCACCCGATTGTACCGCTGTTGCATGATTTTAATAACATGAACTGTTCGCAGCCCGATGACCCCCACCCCAAGGAACGAACCTACCCTGCAGGCAGGGAACGCACCCGTTGGCATATGCAACACGGTATCGAATTGTTTGAATCCTGCTTTGACAAGAAACCGCAAGGTGTATGGCTATCCGAAGGCGGCATCAGTCACGATGCCCTGGAATTACTGAATGAGTTCGACATTAACTGGACTGCATCAGGTGAAAGCGTATGGCACAGCAGTGCGATATTGTCTGACATCAGTGAAGAAGAAATCAGCAGCAAACACGGGCTGTTCAGGACCTACCTGCACAATCACTCAGACACCCATGTCTTCTTTCGTGATGACGGTCTGTCTGACCTGATCGGTTTTGAGTATCGCAACTGGGCCACTGAAGATGCGGTTGCCAATTTCGCCATGCATATCAAAAACATCAGCAAGTTCCTGGGTGACAATGCGGATGATTGTGTTATCAGCGTCATCATGGACGGCGAAAATGCCTGGGAATATTTTCCCGACAACGCCTTTCATTTTATCGATCGGCTCTATCACGAGATTGAAAGCAACGAGGATATTGAGCCCATCACATTTTCCGAGGCCACCAAAACACTTCCATCCACGCAGCTGGACAAGATCTGTGCAGGCAGCTGGGTATACGGCACTTTTTCAACCTGGATTGGCAGCAAGGAAAAAAACCGCGCCTGGGATTTGCTGGTCGAGGCCAAGCGTTGCTATGACCATGCCATATCGGGCCCGTCGCTGAGCGAGGAAGACGCAGCGCTGGCCACCCGGCAACTGGCTATATGCGAGGGATCGGACTGGTTCTGGTGGTTTGGTGACTACAACTCTGCCGAGTCGGTACGTGATTTCGACAAGTTATACCGACGCCAGTTACGTATGCTCTACCAGTTACTGGGTCTGTTACCACCGACCAGTCTGGATATTCCGATTTCACGTGGTAGTAGTGATTCCCAGGCGGAGTCAGGCACGATGAGACGTAACATATAATGAGCCTGTATCCCCTTTCACAACGCAGCTCAGGAATATTGCTGCATCCGACCAGCCTGCCTTCCGGCAAGCTGGATGATGATGTACTTCGCTGGCTCGATTTTCTTGCCGACAGCTGTCAGCAAGTCTGGCAGGTGCTGCCCCTGGGTATACCGGAGATCAGCAATTCACCCTACCAGTGCCTGTCGGCCTTTGCCGGTAACCCGGCCCTGTTACCGGACGATGCCAATACCGATGTACAGATAGATGACCCTGAATATCAGCAATGGCAACAGCAGCAGGAGTACTGGCTGGAAGATTTTGCCTGCTACTCGATACTCAAACGCATGAATAATGGTGCAGCCTGGTATGAATGGCCCGAGCAGTTTCGTAACAAGGATAATATCGCCCTGGAAACATTTACCAGGGAATGTCATGTTCGTCTGGATCAGGTTAAATGGCAACAATACCAGATACATAAAACATGGCAGACGGTGCTGAACGCGGCACATGAGCGTGAAATACATCTGTTTGGCGATATGCCGATTTTTGTTGCCCATGACAGCGCCGATGTATGGGCACACCCGGAAAACTTTCTGCTCGATGAAACCGGCCACTCACGCTGGGTAACGGGCGTACCACCCGACTATTTTTCCGAAACCGGCCAACGCTGGGGGAACCCGCACTATAACTGGGGTGTCATGGTAGAGCGTGGCTTTCGCTGGTGGCTGCAGCGTCTGGAACATCACTTTCAGTGGTTTGACCTGGTGCGTATTGATCATTTTCGTGGGCTGGAGGCAGTCTGGATGATTGATGCTGAATG
>JAPHTU010000231.1 GCA_026196145.1 Gammaproteobacteria bacterium | reverse complement strand
TTGTTGTGCGCTTTGGCCGCCTTTTTCTTTTGCTTGTCTTCTTTAGAATCTGTTGCGGCCTTGGCAACCATGCCGATAGGGGTTTTGGACAGTAAGCCACCAGTGGACTTCTTTTGCTTTTTTAGCTGGGCAATTTCATCCTCGGCATTTTCACACCCGCCAGCCTGCTGGTCTTCCGCCCATATGTTCATGCAAGAAGTGACCAGTACGATGGCTAGCACGAGTTGTGAATTAAGTTTCATTAGCTTGAGCGCTGCCGACTATAGTTAGTTTTTTATCGTTTTTGAAACCTTATCGAGAGCAACGACTGCTGTATCTGTACGGTTATCCAGACAGTGAACAACAAGCCTGTCACTGGTTATTCCCAGCTTCTCGGTATCAATGGTTTTCTTTCCCGCCATTCCTGCCCTGTATCCATGCAGAAATGCAATGGCTGCAGCACGATTATGGCTGGTTGCGCTGATAAGTCTCTCGCATGTGTATTCATTAATGCTAACTACTTTTTCTTTCTTCATGCTTTCATCAGCAAGAGTAGTGCCGGATGCACCGAGCAGCATAGCCAGGGTAAGCGCCGGGGTGAATGCATTAAATGGACGACGATAGTTGAATTTAGACATTAGAAACTCCTTGGTAATTCGTTCTTGATTAGTAGCCACGCATGCAGTCATCGTAGACGCGTCGGTAGATATCATTTCGCTGGCTAGACTGCCTGGCACCACCAACAACGCCGCCCAGTAGTGCCCCACGTCCTGCTGACTTACTGCTGTCTCCGACGATAGCACCAAAGAGCAGACCTGCGCCTGCTCCTCTGGCAGCGCCACCGGCCGTACTTGTCGCATCTCTTTCGGCTCGATCAGCACGGGCCGCGCAATCGGCTGCTGAGGCTGCATAACTGGTCGGTACGGCGATGAGCATGACGGTGGTAAAACCAATAACAGCTGATGCCTTCATCAGTGACCTTGCTGACATGTTGCTCTCCTGAATTTTGAGTCTAAAGTCGCATTCTACTCTGACAATGCTGGCACATGGAAGACATCTTGCACCAATAGATTCAAAGTTAACTTAACTGCAGCATAAACTAATTGATGGATTAACCAGCTTGGCGTGAAATGGCCAGTAGTTTGCTGCCTGTCCTTGGCCGTGGTGTTAGTGTCCCCATGCCGGTGATTCTGATTGGTGCACTGGACGGTATGGTGATGAGCGGTATTATCGGCCTGTTTATTGGGGCAGTGCTGCTAGCTGTTCATGGAGTGGGTCGACCAGAAACGACGGGAAATATTTAAATGTTAATTTTGGTCGGTGCATTCTGCCTTGTAACGTTGTGCCGCTGCATAGCGTCGTTGGGGCTTCCCTTTATACTTATCAATTTCAGCATGGAGTTTTGTACATTTGGCCGATTTCTCAGATGTGCCTGATATGGTCGGTGAGGAGGAATATATCGGCTGTTGTTTGGTATTCATCGTGCTATTGGGTTGCTGTGCAACGGCCAGTGTTGAAAATGCCGCCAGAATAAGAGCTAGTGGAATGACTCGCATAATATCTGTCACTGTATAATCGGGGGCTAATATAATGTCAGATCTCGGGTTAATCTTAAAGAACTATCGTTGATGTATACGGCCAGGAAAGGCAGGCAGTAGCGGGTTAATCCAGCATGCGTTGAGACAATCGTGCGATCTGCGCCCAGTCGTAAGTAGAGATATCCTGTGCGTGGGCCAGGTTATTTCGCAGTGACTGAACTTGCTTGAGGACTTTCTTTGCTGCACTTCTTGAACTGAAGCCCATGCTATCCAGCAAGCCGGGATCATTGATCAGCAACAGACCTTTATCGGCGAGTTGCAGGCAATCAATTAACTCGCAGTGCTGGTTCAGTCGTTGTCTTTCGCTATGTAACGCCTGCGCGGCTTCTATGCGTCCTGTGGGTAGTAATGCTTGCCAGTCTTCCTCACTGAAGTATCGCTTGATCAGATCGGTGATTCTCATCTCAGACAGGGTAATGATGCCGAACAGCCACATACGCATGTAGGGTTTGTTCATGTCATCACGGGTAATGACACCCTGTACCTGTCCAATCAGTGATATGAAGCAATAGTCATGTCGCGTGAGTACATGGATAACCTCCGCAAAACTGGCGTCTCCATCCAGCACCTGGTCGTCGGAAAAGGGGCGGCTGTAGTTTCCACATACCCCCGTTGCCTCAATCTGGTCCCGGGTGAGAAAACCTGTGATTTCCCCAGTGGTTCTGACAGCGATGGCCTGGTGATTCTGTGTATTAAATATTTCGGTTATGACGTCCATCATGTTATCCGCGTCGAACGATAGCAGCGGTTCGGCAATGTCCCTGGCGGTAAACAGCCCGTTATATTGACGTTTGAAATGAGAGCTAAACGCTAGCATTGAAGTGCTTTCATCAACCCTGTCATGGGTGTTAGCAGGATCCCTGGTTATCTGTTCAAGACTTTTTGACAGGGTCTTTTTGGCGCGGCGCATCAGGCCTTCGTCTGCGTGCTTCAAGACCTCCAGCAGGGCACCCATTTCATCCAGGTATACCCGCGCAAATTTCACATCGTGTTTGGTGATGTCCTTGCAGTTATCTATCAGGTCGGCCAGCTTGATGGTCTGTCCGCGCGCCGAAGCCTCGGCCAGGTGTTGACGATCTATCTTTTTTCGTGCGGCACGGTTGCCATCGCTGGGCTTGCTAATGTCTGTCAGTTCGCGTACCAGTTGTGCCACCGGCTGCCCAAACTCGCGCTCGATATCATTCAGCGTGGCAGGTGTATCTTCAACGACATCGTGCAGCCATGCCGTGGCAATCATCTCTTCGTCGTCACTAACACTCTGGACGATTTTTGCCACCTGGTCCAGGTGTACCGCATAGGGCTGGCCGCTGTACTTGCGGCGCTGGTCTATGCGCTGGTGCGCCTCTGTAGCAAAATGAATGGCATGCTTAACGATATCAGTCATGTATGAATTGTCTCCACAATAGCAGGCATATGCAAAGTTGGGCTTTATGCGCTATACCGTTCCTGCCCAGCAGACGTATGGCGACATGTCCATACGATGACAGTCAACTTATTTATCTTCACCATACGATACTATAAACTCCGGAAAATACAGGTATTGCATGGAATTAGCCAGAACCATGCAAGCCCTGAAAGGGGAACCGCAGTCTCACAATCCGGTAGCCGGGTATTGCCGCAGCGATTACGTCACGGGTAACCGGCTATTTATCCTGACGCAGTTAGTCATTTTCTTGGGAGCAGGCAGATGCAGGACAAGTTGAAAGATACAGAATTTATGAAGAACGCCGTTGAGGCGGCGATTCGAATCGGTCTCGTCGCATTACTGGTATATGCCTGTTTTGATATTGCGAAGCCATTTTTACCCGCGATTGTCTGGGGCGGGATTATTGCAATTGCCAGTTTCCCACTATATCGCGGGATGCAGAACAAAACAGGGTGGGGCAATGGTATGACGGCCACGGTGTTTACCCTGATCATGTTGGCGGTGTTGATTACGCCGAGTATCTACCTGACCGAGGCCCTGCTATCGAACGCCCAGGAATTATCTGAGGATCTCAAGGACGGCACTCTAGACATACCTGAACCACCGGAAAATGTGGCCGGTTGGCCACTGGTCGGCAAGAAGCTGGACAAGGTCTGGACCGAGGCAGCAGCAAACCCCAAGGCCGCGATGGGTAAATACGAGGACCAGGTCAAGAAAGTGGCCAACTGGGTGATCAAGGCTGCGGCCAGTATGGGCGGTACTCTTTTGATGTTTGTTTTTTCTATTATTATCGCCGGTATCTTTCTTGCCCGGGCAAAAGGTGGGCATGCAGCCATGACCAGGATTATGACGCGCCTGGCAGGAGAACGTGGCGAGGCATTGAATGAACTGTCTCGCCAGACCGTCACCAGTGTGGTCAATGGCATTCTGGGTATTGCGATATTGCAGACATTGCTTGCTGGTATTGGTTTTCTTGTCATGGGTATCCCGGCAGCAGGTGTGCTGGCACTGGTATGCCTGATACTTGCCGTTGTACAGATCGATATCCTGATTGTTCTGATCCCGTTATCAATCTATGCCTTTTCATTTGCCAGTCCGTTTGCAGCGGTGGCCTTTTTGATCTGGAATATTGCTGTCGGCCTGATGAATAATGTTCTCAAGCCAATCCTGTTGGCGCGCGGAGTAGAGGCGCCAATGGCCATCATATTTATCGGCGCAATTGGTGGCATGCTTGCCATGGGAATCATCGGGCTGTTTGTAGGCGCAGTTGTTTTTGTCCTGGGTTACACGCTGTTTATTAACTGGCTGAATGAAGGACAGACCGCAGAAACCGAAGCCGGTTGAAAATCGGGCCCGGTGATGATTGTCAAGGGGGATATGGATTTGGTGTATTGGTATAAGCCGGTTTTGTTGGCTGCTACATTATTGTTTTCATCAATGCTTTTTCCTGCAGCATATGCACAACAGATACGGACGCCGTCCCCGTCGGAGTGTTCCGCACAGGCGGAACGTGCTGCAGCAGGCCGGGATAACACCATGGGTGAGGTAGCCGGAGGAGCAACGGCCGGGTTATTCCTGGGCGCCATTGTTGGCGATAGCAGCAGTGCTGCGGGTACCGGCGCCTTGATGGGAGCACTGGTTGGTGGTGTGCGGGGTTCCAATCAACGTCATGAAGATTTCGAAAGGGCCTATCGGCGTTGCATGTACGGCCTGGAGCTTATGCGATAGTCAGCCAAAAGTCATCCGCCAGACGGATAAGAGGTGACGGGCAACTTCTTTAGCATGGACTGTACGACCGAGCGGATATTGGCCTTGCGCTGTTCTTCACTGATGTCGCTTTGAATATTCGCTTGCACGACGGATTGCCACACCGTCTGGCGGGTATTTGCATCGATGATATGGATCAGCAAGGTGCCTTTTTCGTAGACGTTTGCACCTGATTTTGATGGATTGAAACCAGGAGAAATATTGTAGCGTTTCATCAGGGTTCCATCATCAAGCGTCGATTCAGAAGCCAGCGTGTACGCGATATAATAATCGGACGAGCTGCCGCTGGGCGCGACAGGCAGCCCCTTACTCAGCATGACCTCGGCAATGGCTCGCCTGACAAGCTCCTGTGCCCGCTGGGCGGTAAACGGCGCGTCAGAGTTGATATTAATATCCTCGAGTAACCAGGAGATTCTTGTTCTGCTGGATACAGAAAAATTGGGACTGGATGTGCTGACGATGGCAAAGGCGGGAACGTGGCCGGCAGTGTCTGCGATAATTGTTTGTTGCCACCCGATTGTTATTAATAATGTGAACAGGGCACGGTAGAAAACGTGTATGAAAGTATTGGGCATGCAATGGCTCCCGCGCTGTTGAAAACAAAACAGATTTTGAATCAGTCTCAAGCGTAACATGGCCATCTCAGGGTTTGAAATATGTGTTCCCCCGGGCCGATTGTTATGCCGGGTGGGCTCACACGAGATTTGCGGTCATAAACTATGATGAAGAGTGCAATATTCAGCGGTTTCATGATGCTGTTGCCTGGTTTTGGTATGGCTTTCGCAAACGCGGATATGATGCAGGGTGAAATCGATCATTTACTGGGTTTTGTCGAAGATACCCGGTGTCGGTATGAGAGAAATGGCAATAGTTATAGTGGTGTGCAGGCGGCGGAACATATTCGCAAGAAGTATCGATATTTCAGAGATGAAATTAACTCTACAGAAAAATTCATCGATCTCAGTGCGACAAAAAGCACCATGTCCGGACAGTACTATATGGTTTACTGTGACGACCTGCCTGCGCAGCGTAGTCAGGAATGGCTACTGGAGGAACTACAGAAATTGAGGGGCAAAAAGTAATGCCGACCAGGCCGGCTACGGTTGTTTATGTCAGGTAGGTAAGCTATAACAACCCCCCTCGGTGCCAATTCAATTATCTTCAGGGATCAGCTATATGAAATTATCCGGTTTAAGACAAATCCTGCTAGGTCTTGTGTTATCTGTCAGTATGACATCGTATGCACTAGACACGCCTCCGCAAGAACAGCTAGATCCTTTTGTGATGCAACTGGTCAAGCAGGTTAGTGACTATCTTACTACCGCCAACAGTTTCTCTGTACGATCAGATGTAACCACTGACGAGGTGTTACCATCCGGAGAAAAAATACAGCTTTCACGGCGTGCCCAGGTTGTGGTTCGCAGGCCGGACCGGTTACGGGCAGAAGTCCACTCGGATTTTGGTACGACACGATTCTATTACGATGGCAAAAAGTTAAGCCGGTTCGATATGGACAATAATGTCTATGGCAGTATCAAGGTGCCGGGCACCATCGAGGAGGCGCTGGATCATGCCATGGAAAATTATGGGGTTGATGCACCGTTGGCAGACCTGCTGGCCGGTGACTTATACGAGAACTTTATTAGCAATACACGCTCAGGCTCCTATGTGGGATTACATTATCTGGACGGCGCCCACCACCACCACCTGGCACTATCAAATGACCACGTTGATTTTCAGCTATGGATATCAGATGACGCCGCGCCATTGATTCGTAAAATAGTGATTACTTACAAGCATGTGTACGGTGAACCTCAACTGACCGCGGTGTTGTCTGACTGGAACTTTGATCCAAGAACCCCGGATATGATATTTGATTTCCATCCACCGATTGACGCCGATGAACTGGATTTTCTGTCGGTTAAATCCAGCATTAAAGGGGTGAAAAAGTGATGAAAATGAGTCAATCTTTCAAGCAATCTTTGCTAGTTTCATTCGTCGCGATGACATTAATGATAGTACTGGGTTCGGTGCCTGCCTTGGTACCGAATCATGCTGGATCGCTTTCCTGGGTTCAGCATATATCTCCTATTAGCCCAGTAAGCGCTTTTGGTGGTGGTCGAGCAGGCGGTGGACGATCTGCTGGCGGTCGAGCAGGGGGTGGCTTCCAGGGGCGTAGCCCATCACGTAGTTCCGGGTTCTCTGGCCGTAGTGGCGGTGGGTTCTCGAGCCGCAGCGGTAGTGGGGCATTCAAGGGCTCAAGTAGTGGTTCGCGCAGCAGTAGTATTCGTTATTCCGGGAAGGGCAGCGGCAGTAGACCAACTACGGGAGACCGCAGCAAGGTCTCTACGGGAGATCGTAAGGCAAGTCAGAGTGAACGCCAGGGCGGCCGCCAGGACAAGCAGGGAGAGCGCCAGGGTAACCGTCAGGATAAACAGGCTGACCGTAAAGACAGCCAGGGAGAGCGCCAGGCTAATCGTCAGGACAAGCAGGGTGAGCGCCAGGCCAACCGTACAGAAGCTCGGGAAGACTGGCAAGATCACAGGAATAATGCGCGCGAGGACCGTCAGGACTTCGCGGAAGATATGTATGATGATTACGGTTACTGGGGTCGTTATGGCTGGGGGTATGGCGGGGCCTATTACGGCAGCGATTTTTTCTGGGGGCTGACATTTGGTCTCGCGGTGGCCAGCATACCGACTTATACACACACGGTAGTCTACACGGGTACTACCTATTACTACGCCGCAGGCGTTTATTATGAAAAAGCGCCATCGGGTTACGTTGTTGTAGTGCCGCCTGTCGGGATTGTCGTTGAAGCACCGCCGGCTGAATGCGAAGAGATCAAAATTGAATCCGGGACCTATTGTTACAGTCGTGGCAGCTTCTATCTGTTTGATGAATCTAAGAAGGGCTATGTTGTCGTAGAAGGACCTGTCGGTGCTGTGGTCACCAAATTGCCCGAGAAAACCGAGGTTAAGACGATAGATGGCGTCAAGTACCAGTACTTTCTGAATACATACTATCGTCCGTCATACTTCAAGAATCAACAGGTCTATGTAGTAACAAAAGTCTAAACTATTAGGGATTAAAAATTATGATGATTAAAAAATATGCAATTATTCTTTCTACCACATCATTGGCAGCTTTCATGTTATCCGCACCCGTGTTCGCTGATAGCCATGGTATGGTCAATGGCTATGTGACCGGTAGTTCCGGGGCCTTGATGAGTAGTTACGAAAAGTGTGTCAGGACCACCATGAAAGATTCCACTAAGAAACTTGAAGACTGTGGTTACAAACCAATGGTCGAAAAGAGTCTGGAGGTTGTAGCGACCCCGACAGCAGTTAGCGCAACCAAGCGGGTCGGCAAGCAAGTGGTCCTGGCTGCAGGCATCCTGTTTGATTTTGATAGTGCAGAGCTTTCGGATGATGGCAAACTCATTATTGTTGAGCGTATCGCTGCGCTGGGTCACAAGGAGAACAAGGCAGAAATTCAGGTGGTCGGCCATACCGACAGCACCGGTCCCGAAGCCTATAATCAGAAGCTGTCCGAACGCCGTGCGATGAGCGTGGCTCGTTTTATCGAGCAGATGAAGGCGTCGCCGGATGCCAATGTAGAGGCGATTGGCAAGGGTGAGTCCGAGCCATTCAAATCGAATGATACCCGTGAAGGACGGGCCGCCAACCGGCGTGTGGAGATCACCGCTGTCGGCATACTGGCGGAATAACCCTGTCTGCAGTTTTTTGGCGCTGGCACCGTACCAGCGCCAATCTACCAGCAATATACACTTTACGATTATCCTGACTGACTACGGCTAGCCAGTGTTTAGTCTGTTTAAATCGTTCTTTGGCGCCGATACGCAGCAGGCAGGGAAATATCCTGCTGACTTGCTGGAAAAAGCCGCCAACCGCGCGATAGAAGGGGTAGATTCCCGCTTGCAGTCGTTACCGGGATGTCACCGCCGCTTAAGGCCCAGCCTTATCACCGCGATTGATCACGTGGTCGAGCTGGTGGGGGTATTACCCGAGGCCAGGGATGCGAGTCGTAATCAATATAGTAATGACTACTACCTGCGGACGATGTTTGCCTCTGCCGATGCGCTGCAGAATTTCTTCAGCCGCAACGCTGAACTCATTAGCTATCGGGATAATCTGACGACTGAGCCCGAGCATGTTATCGCCATGCTGCGTATGGACCGGGAAGAGAAACGGGTCTTTGGTGTCGATATACAAGGTGAGGTGTTGCGTCGTGATGTTGCGCAAATAACCGTCAACTTTGCCAATCACGCCCTGCTTGATCCAAGTGGTTCGGAAGAAGAAACCCGTCGGCTATTAATGCGACGTGCGTTTGATCACCTGATATCACTGGCGTTACATGAAGTTATGGAATGCCGCCAGGTCAGGCAGGAACTTGAGCAGCAATATCGCCTGTATCAACGCAAGTCAGCCACGCTCGATTCGGAAGGCTGGGGCTTTGATACGACGCAGGCCGAGCCGGGGGCTGATCATGCGGCTGCCCAGGCAAAGCTGGAGGAAATCGAGACACAATTGCTGGCATTACCGGCAAAAACAGAGTTACTTGATGCTCACCTTGAGATGCTGATCAACGTATTTTCAAATGCAGCGAATAATCTTTATCACACGACAGAATCAATGATTGTCGATCGCATGAATACCATAAAAAAGAACGAATCTGATCATGCCCATCGGCTCAGCTGGGATGATATCCATTCGTCCAGCGGGATCGCGCGTACCGTCATGATGGTGAAATATCCTCTCACTGACCTGTCTCCACGAAACCGGGCGACTCGAAAAACAGTCTACCGGTGATGAGGCAGGCCTAAATCCGTATTGTCAGAAGCTAAACAGAATTGATGCGATTTACGGGTGATCATTCCCGTCACTGTGATTTTATGAGTATGTCGTTATACTTGGCATCACACTGAACCTTGCTGGCATCACGCATGAGAAAGATTGCATTCTGTATCCTGCTAACAGTCATTCTGTCGCCACTCAGCGTGATGGCAGAGCTTCTAAAGGATGATGAGCGTACAAAAATCGGCCTAGTATTGAGTGGTGGCGGCGCACGGGGCGCTGCGCATATCGGTGTCATTCGCCGTCTGGAAGAATTACGTATCCCGGTCGACTATATCGCCGGAACCAGCATGGGGGCGATTATCGGTGGCTTATATGCCACGGGTATGGATTCAGCAGAAATCGAACAGGTATTAACCAGCATTGATTTTGAAGATGCCTTTCAGGACAAAACCCAGCGTAGTGAAAGGAGCTTTCGCCGCAAGCTCGATGATGATCTGTACCTGTTCAAGGCAAGGCTGGGTTTAAGTGATGAGGGCGAATTCAAGTTACCCGAGGGGCTGGTGCAAGGTCAAAAGATCGACCTGATCATGAAGAAGATCACCATCTCGGCGACCAAAATCAAGGACTTCGATAATCTGCCTATTCCATACCGCGCCGTTGCCAGTGATATGGTTACCGGTACTGAAGTGGTTCTGGGTGAGGGTAATCTGGCGACTGCCATGCGTGCCAGTATGAACCTGCCTTCCATCATGGCACCACTGGAATACGAAGATAAGCTGCTGGCCGATGGTGGCATCGTCAATAACCTGCCTATTGATGTTGCCCGCAACATGGGAGCTGATGTTGTGATCGCCGTTGATATCAGTTCGCCGCTGTTACAAGAGCGTAAGCAACTTAGCAATGTCCTGAAGATAACTGATCAATTGATTGGCTTCATGACGCGCGGCAATACGGAAAAACAGATCAAGACCCTGACTCCTGATGATGTGTTCATAGTGCCCAAGCTGGGTGACATCGGTTCCGGTGATTTTGATCAGACCTCTGGTGCCATTCCACTGGGTTATGCAGCAGCAGATGTAATGACGACGGAATTGCGTAAATATTCACTATCTACCGTTGACTATGATAAACATCTGGCGGGACGCAAAAAGCCGAATATTGAATTACCGAAGGTTGATTTTGTCAGACTGGATAACCAGTCTGATGTGGACGATGAAGTGATTACCAGCAAGATATCCCTGAAGCCGGGAGATACGCTGGATATAGCCCGGCTCGAATCTGATATCGGACATGTTTACGGGCTGGATATTTTTAATAACGTCACTTATGAGATTATCGAGGAAGACAACAAGACGGGTGTTGTAGTACATGCCGAAGAAAGGAGCTGGGGCCCTAATTACCTGCAATTTGGCCTGGAATTATCTGACAACATGGAGGGCGATAACAGCTACAACCTGGGGGTTGCCTATACCCGTACAGAGATGAATCGTCTGAATGGTGAATGGCGTACTGCGTTGCAGGTGGGTGAAGATCCGCTAATCCTCACCGAGATTTATCAGCCACTGGACGTAGAGCAGAGATATTTTATCAACATTGGTGCCTTTGCCTCTCATCGTAATACCAATGTATTTCAGAACACCGGTCAGCAGTTGGCCGAGTACCGGGTCAAGAGCGGCGGGTTGCGACTGGCCGGTGGCAGAAACCTGGGTAACTGGGGTGAGTTTCGTATTGGTTATGAATACGAATCCGGTAGCGCCGATGCACGTATTGGCGCGCCGTTATTACCGGATTTTGATTTTGATGATGCCGCGTTATTTGCACGCTTTTCAATTGATACAATGGATAACAGAAATTTCCCCAATGATGGACAGCACGGTGTATTTCAGTACAACAATCATCGCGACTCTATGGGTGGGGACTTCGATTACGAGCAGCTTACTGCCAACTATAGCATTGCGCGCACCTGGGGTGACAACACGCTGATTGGCTCGATTCGGTATGATACGACCGTGGATGATGACGCCCCCATACAGGGTTTATTTCGTGCGGGCGGGTTTCTCGATTTATCGGGATTCAACCAGGGCGAGCTGACCGGGCAGCATGTAGGGGTCATGAAAGCCATATACATGCGTGAGATAGAAGAAATGTTTTTACTGAAAGCTTACCTGGGCGCATCGCTTGAATATGGCGGCGTGTGGCAGGAACGTGGGGACATCTTTGATGATAATATCGCCGCCGGGAGTGTGTTCCTGGGGCTCGACACACCGATAGGCCCGGTGTATACAGGATATGGTTATGCTGAAGGTGGTCATGACAGTGTCTACGTTTTTATGGGTACCTTGTTCTGATACAGTACACTATCTAAACAGCATTATTTCTGGATGAATCAGGCAGAAACCAACAGGCGCCAGCCGGGATTAGTTATGGTCGTTTTAAGGACAAGAAATACCCTCAGGGTTATCAATAGTATTCTGTTTTCTCTGCTAGTGTTGTTGTCAGCTCAGCTTGTTGCCGACGAGCGCAACAAGATGCAGTTTACCTTTCAGCCAAACCTCCGCGACCAGATTCAGAAATATGAAGAAACCCCACAGATTCGTATTGCTATGCAATATGGCCTGGGGTATTTACCACTTATGGTAATGCGGCAATACCGCCTTATCGAAAAACATGCCCAGCGGGCTGGCCTGGGCAATGTACGGGTGAACTGGGTAACATTTCCGAACGGAGAAAAAATGAACAAGGCGCTGGAGACCGGTTTTCTTGATATTGCCTCCGGTGGCGTAGTGCCCATGATCAATGCCTGGGACAGGACAGCAGAGTCGGTCCGTATCAAAGGTGTGGCTGCATTGAGCGCCATGCCGATTTACCTGAATACGCGCAAGCCTGGTGTGAAACGCCTTGCAGACTTTACTGATACGGACAGGATCGCATTGCCAGCACCCGGTACCTCATATCAGGCTGTGGTATTGCAGATGGCTGCAGCGGCCGAGTTTGGACGCAGCCATGCCTTTAAACTGGACAAGCAGACCTTCGCATTGCGCCATCCGGATGCAGCGAATGCCCTGATTGCCGGTGATCCGAATGTGACCGCGCATTTTGCCAGCCCACCTTTTCAGTACCAGGAACTGGCACAGCCGGGTATTCATAATGTACTGAGTTCCTATGATGTCCTGGGTGGTCCGGCAACTTTTACCGCACTATGGTCCTCGAAGGCGTTTGTAGCCAATAATCCCCAGACGACTAAAGTGATCGTGCAGGCGCTCAGGGAAGCTATCAACATGATCAGCCAAAACCGCCAACTTGCTGCCACGACGTATATCCAGCAGAGTGGTGATGCTAACCTGTCTCAAGCGGATATTATCAAAGTGCTGGACATGCCTGAAAACACCTATTCCACCCGGCCACTGAACGTCTCCAAGGTGGCCGACTTTATGTATCTGACCGGTAAAATCAAAAAGCGCCCGACAGATGGCCGTGGCCTGTTCTTTTCAACCCTGCAGGGAATGCCGGCTAACTGACAGAACGTTATTATCCCTGACAGATCGCGCTGCCTGTAGCAGTATCAGCAGGCGGTATAAATATAGTACAGTCAGACCTAGTGATGACTGCACTCTACCGTAGCATTTTATTGACCCACCTGATTTCGTCATGACACCAGATAGAAAGCCACACCGACTGCTGACCGCTATTAAGTGGTTGGTCATCCTCCTGTTAGCTATCCTGCTGGCACTGGCCGTCTTTGTTTCCACGTTTGACGTCAACCAGTACAAGCCCAGGATAGAAAGCCTGGTCGGTGAGGCGCTGGGCCGCAAAGTCGAACTGCGTGGAGATATTTATACTGCCACCTCGTTGATACCCACGGTGGTGGCGAGAGGAATTCATATCGCCAATACCGGGTGGGCGAAGATGGATGACTTTGCCATCGTCGACAGGCTGTCTTTCAACATTGCGTTATTTCCCTTAATACTGGAAAAACGTCTGGTCATTGATGGTATAGAGCTTGACGGGGTTCGTATCAACCTCGAAAAGAACAAGGCCGGTGACAATAACTGGACTCTCGGCAAGCAGCATGCAGACCCGGAGGTAGGAGGTCTTTCGGCTATTAGAGCTGTCGAGGTTGAAAACCTCGATATTGTTTACCGTTCGCCCCATGGGGATGAACATACAATCAATATCGTGAAGGCCTATGCTGATTTTCATAACGGCCTGCAATCGCTCGAGATGACGGGCAGTTATCTGGATGAAATCGTGGTAGCCAGCCTGCAGCGAAATGTGGATACATCAAGTGATGACTCGCTGCACAAGTATCTTTACCAGACTGAACTTGAGTATCGGGATGCCATGATCTCAGCCAATGCAGGTCTCGCATTGCAGGATGCCCTGGCCATTGATATTGCCGATATCAAACTGCAGATCAAGGATAAACAACAGGTGCCGCTGCAGGTGATTTCAGGGCATCTGAGTTGGGGAATGGAAGATAGCCTGGCTCTTTCACTTAAAGCTACTTATAGCGATATCCCGGTAGTGGTTACCGGCTCTGCAGGTTCAATCAGGACAATGTTTGATGCGATTGAATTCCCGGTCAAAGTGAGTTTAACCAGTAATGAAAATATCGTTGAAGTTGAGGGCGAGTTATCCGAAAAACTCACCAACCCGGATATCAAGATTCAATCTGCCAGGATAAACAATACTGATTTCAAGGGCAGGCTGATTTTTGATCGTAGCGAGTCCTCGTTGATTATTCGTGGTCAGCTGAAATCAAGTAAGTTTTCGCTCGATGATATAGAGCGCCTGCCAATATTCGGTATAGATCATGAGACTGATAATAAAGCCCGGCAATTCAAGCTACCTGAAAATATTGGTCTTGACCTCGAACTTAAGGTAAACGACATTGATGGGCTGGCTGTCGATGTAAGTGCAATGCAGGGAAAGATCAGCTTACGACAGGGTTTATTGAAAATCTCTAATGTGAAACTAAACGCACTATCCGGCGTCGTCACTGGTGGGGTAGAGCTTGCCAACAGTGCCCGGGGTGTGGATTACACACTCAACCTCAAGGGTCGGCAGGTTGATGTTCAGAAGCTGTTGCGCGGCCACAAGATACACGGCCAGACAGTGTCTGGCGCAATACAAAATATGACCCTGGATATGAAAGGCCCCATGGTTGGTGCTGACCAGTTGATATCACAATCACGCATTGACCTGCAATTGGGTGAATCTCAACTGACCCTGCAGGGCGCCGGAAAATCCGGTAAGGAGCCTTTGCAGCTGGATAAGCTGAAGCTGGTTTCGATACCCGGGCAATCCGTACAGGCGACCCTGCAAGGACAGCTACGTGGCAGTCCGTTCGGTTTAGATCTGCAAACCGCGGATTATGACGCCTTGCGGCAGTCATCGGCATTTCTGCCGGTAAAATTCACTGCGACATACGCGGGTCACAATTTGCAGGCGGAAGGAAAAATGGGAGACATGCAGGTTGGCAAGGGCTTGCATGTATCACTTGATCTCAAGGGTGACAATCTGCAAACGCTAGGTCCGTTCTTCAAGGTAGAGTTACCGGAAACAGGGGCTTATGAATTAACGGGTCGTCTGGATGCTACAGACGATGATTACAACATTACCGACATCAAAGGCAAGCTCGGAAAAAGTGTTGTTATGGGTGCAATGCGGGTCAGCACAGTACTACAGCGACCCAGCATTACGGCGAACCTGAACTCAAAAGCGTTTCATTATCACAATGTATTTGCCCAGCAGGAAAGAAAAGGTGAGGATGATGGCCGGTTGGTACCGGACGCTGAAATCCCCGTTGAATTTCTGAAATCTTTTGATGCGGTTATTGATATCAAGGCCGAGAAGTTTTTCATAGGTGAGGTCGAATACCAGGACTTCATCTTTCACGCAGATCTAAAGGACGGCCTGTTAAAGATAGAACCGTTTGATTCCAGGCTCGCCGGTGCGTTCGTTGATGGCGCACTGCATGTCGATGCCAGGCAACAGAAACCCACAACACAGTTCACCCTGAACAGTAAGAATACTGACTACGGTGGCCTGTTAGAGAGTTTTGGATGGACAGACAAGGTAGAAGGTCTGGGCGATGTGGAAATCAATCTGCAGGGTAGTGGAACGATGATCAGGGAGACCCTGGCAAACTCAACGGGTTATATCCAGCTTGTAGCTGGCGAGGGCACCATCAAGGAACCAAGATTCGACTTATGGGCCGCCGGGCTGGTGAATACGATGTTGACCAGCGCCTGGGACACGAAGGAAGTCGCCAGCGTTCAATGCATAGTTGGGCGGTTTGATATTAAGGATGGCATGGTCACCAGTGACACACTGATGCT
>JAPHTU010000248.1 GCA_026196145.1 Gammaproteobacteria bacterium | reverse complement strand
AAAGGTAAAGGTAATGCTGACATGGATACTGACGTTCGTGGAAGCGGTGACGGCTACAGCTACAATGGCAATGGCTATGGCTATGCACCTTACTACTACGGCGCCCCGGTTGCCCCTCAGGCTGCTGCTCCTGTAGCTCCTGTAGCTCCTCAGGCTCCTGCCAAGAAGTAATCGCGGCCTGTTCGTGAATTCAGTCCCTGGCGGTTTGGGGACTGACGAAAAAGCCTCATCAATTTGATGGGGCTTTTTTTCGTTTATCTGGTAGAATCGCGCCCTTTTTTGGGATCGGGCAAAATGCCCGGTCGCTAACAAGCTGAATTCTAACCCTTTTAACGTTTTAATAACCCAGAGTTACCGACATGAAAGACCTATCGATCTACCGAAATATCGGTATTTTCGCCCACGTGGATGCGGGCAAGACCACCACCACCGAGCGAATCCTTAAATTAACCGGCAAGATTCACCAGATCGGTGAGGTACATGACGGCGCGGCCACCACTGACTTCATGGAGCAGGAACAGGAACGTGGTATCACGATTCAGTCTGCTGCAACCTCATGTGAGTGGAACGGCCATCGTTTCAATATTATTGACACACCCGGACACGTGGACTTCACCATCGAGGTTTATCGTTCCCTTAAGGTTCTGGATGGCGGTGTTGGTGTATTCTGTGGTTCCGGCGGTGTAGAGCCCCAGTCAGAAACCAACTGGCGCTACGCCAACGAATCCGAGGTTGCTCGCGTTATCTTCGTCAACAAGCTCGATCGTATGGGCGCCGATTTCTATCGCGTGGTCAAGCAGATTGAAGATGTACTGGGCGCCAACCCGCTTGTCATGGTACTGCCAATCGGCATCGAGGAAAACTTTACGGGTGTTGTTGACCTGCTAACCCGTAAGGCGTGGATATGGGATGACTCCGGTGACCCAACGAATTATGAAATCGTTGACCCACCTGCCGATATGGCAGACGCCATTGAAGAATGGCGCGAAAAACTGCTTGAGACTGTTGTCGAGCAGGATGACGATGTCATGGAGGCCTATCTGGAAGGTAACGAGCCAGATATCGACACCATCAAGAAATTGATCCGCAAGGGCACCATCAGCCTGGACTTCTTCCCGACTTATTGTGGCTCCGCGTTCAAGAACAAGGGCGTGCAGCTGGTACTGGATGCAGTCGTTGATTATCTGCCCAGCCCGACTGAAGTTCCGCCACAGCCTGAGGTTGACCTTGAGGGCCATGAAACCGGAGAGTTCGCCATCGTTGATCCAGAAAAACCACTGCGCGCCCTGGCATTCAAGATCATGGACGACCGCTTTGGTGCACTGACGTTTGTTCGTATTTATTCCGGTGTCATGAATAAAGGTACGACGGTACTCAATACCTTTACTGGCAAAACCGAGCGTATTGGTCGCATGGTGGAAATGCACGCCGACTCGCGCGAGGAACTGGATTCCGCACAGGCGGGTGACATCATCGCGGTTGTGGGTATGAAAAATGTACAGACTGGTCATACCCTGTGTGATCCCGATAACCCGGCCACACTGGAACCCATGGTATTTCCTGACCCGGTTATTTCTATTTCCGTAACACCTAAAGACAAGGCGTCGGTCGAGAAAATGGGTATCGCCATCAACAAAATGGTCAAGGAAGATCCGTCTTTCTACGTTGAGACCGATGAAGAAAGCGGCGAGACCATCCTCAAGGGTATGGGCGAACTGCACCTGGACGTTAAGGTCGACATCATGAAGCGTACCTATGGCGTCGAAGTAGATGTCGGCAAGCCACAGGTTGCCTATCGTGAGACGATCACGCAGCGCATTGAAGACAGCTATACCCATAAGAAGCAAACGGGTGGTTCAGGTCAGTTTGGTAAAATTGACTATATTGTTGAGCCTGGTGAGCAGGGCAGCGGTTTTGAATTTGAATCCACGGTTACCGGCGGTAACGTACCACGTGAATTCTGGCCTGCGGTTGAAAAAGGCTTTAAACAAAGTATGGATAAAGGCGTACTCGCCGGCTTCCCGCTACTCGACGTCAAGGTCACACTGGCTGATGGTGGCTTCCACCCCGTGGATTCCTCTGCCGTAGCATTCGAGATTGCCGCCAGGAGTGGCTATCGCCAGACGATTCCAAAGGCCTCACCTCAATTGATGGAGCCAGTCATGAAGGTTGACGTGTTCACACCTGAGGACCACGTGGGTGATGTTATCGGTGATCTTAACCGTCGCCGTGGCATGATCAAGTCACAGGAGCCTGGTGCTACCAGTGTACGCGTTAAGGCTGACGTCCCCCTGAGTGAAATGTTTGGATACATTGGTGACCTGCGTACCATGACTTCCGGTCGTGGCCAGTTCTCCATGGAATTCTCACACTACGCGGCATGTCCGAAGAATGTCGCGGATGAAGTCATCAAGGAAGTAAAGGAAAGGGAAGCAGCGAAAGCCTAACCCCTTTTT